>JANOBL010000879.1:0-6348 GCA_031411635.1 Betaproteobacteria bacterium | reverse complement strand
CGACGATCTGTTCCGCATCTCGATCGCCGGTGCCCAGGAGAAGACGGCGTTCACCCAGGCCGGCGGGCGCTGGTGCCGGCCGCATGGCGCAACGCCGACGACGCACATCTTCAAGCTGCCCCTGGGCTTGGTCGGCGGTTCACGCCGTGTCGACCTCTCCGATTCGGTTCAGAACGAATGGGTCTGTGCCCAGATCGTCTCGGAACTCGGCCTGCCCGTTGCGCCGACGACGATGGCAACCTTCGGCGACCAGACCGTCCTGGTGGTCGAGCGCTTCGACCGCGCATGGATGGACGAAGGCGCCTGGATCGCGCGGCTGCCGCAGGAAGACTTCTGCCAGGCGCTGGGGTTCTCTCCGAAGCAGAAGTACGAACACGACGGCGGGCCTGGCATGTCGAAGTGCTTGCAGTTGCTCACCGGCAGCGCCGATCCGCGGCAGGACACGCTCGCGTTTCAGCTGACGCAGCTCGCCTTCTGGTTGATGGCGGCCACCGATGGCCACGCCAAGAACTACTCGATCTTTCTGCAGCCTGGCGACACGTACGTCATGACGCCGCTGTACGACATCGTGTCGATGTGGCCCTACTTCGGCAAAGCCCCGAACCAGTACAACCGCCGGCAGGCGGGGCTGGCCATGGCGATGCGTTCCAAGAACGTCCACTACCGCTTCGACACCATCTACACCCGGCACTGGCACCATCTGGCCATGAAGAACGGCGGGCCGGCGGTATGGGATGCCATGATGGGCTTGGTCGAGCAGGTCGGGCCCGCGTTGGTGACGGTCGAGGCGCGTTTGCCCAAGGACTTCCACCGCAGGTCATGGGATGCGATCTCGAAGGGCATGATGGCCGAGGCCGAGCGGTTTTTGGCCGGCGCCGGAGGGCTTTGACGTGCATCCATCGCTGCGCGACTTTTGCGCGACTTTCCGAGGCGCTCCTGGGCACTTCTATGCGGAAACGCGGGGTGAGAGCGCCGCTAAGTCGTTGATTTCATTGAACCCCATTCGTTTATCGGCGGGCTACGAACCAAGGGGTCGTGGGTTCGATTCCTGCCAGCCGCACCAGAAAAAGACGAGGGTCAGTAGGTTGGCGCCTACTGGCCCTTTAGTCTTTGTGGTCCTCTAGAGGTCCACTGAGGGGTCCACCGACGGTGGTATCTCATGGAACGTGGAAGCGCGGGTGCCGCGCGAAGCAGGCCTTGATCGACGGGGTCTTTTGAGTGCCGTAGTTGTCCATGACCAGGTGGATTGCAGAAACCAC
Source organism: Betaproteobacteria bacterium (assembly GCA_031411635.1). GTDB lineage: Bacteria > Pseudomonadota > Gammaproteobacteria > Burkholderiales > Burkholderiaceae_C > Pseudaquabacterium. Next base: position 5,089 of record JANOBL010000879.1, on the reverse strand, counting down.
GCTTCTGCACGCTGACATTTGGCCGCATCGATCTCTCGCCTCAACCTGTAGCCCGCCGCTCGCGGAAAGTCCCCGTCAGGGCGTATCGCAGACCGTCCAAGGCGGCCGAAAACCACGCCGTTCCAGCGAGGCCCGTGCGATCCGCCATTTCCCAGAAGATCGGCGCCAGGCGCCAGCTTCGAGGACGTTCAGCGCCTGCCCGTCATTCCCCATCCTGAAAAGATCTGGTGCGCCTTGCGCAACTACATGGATCACCATCAGGAGGCCCTGGCCGCCGGGCTGCAACGCGAACTCTCCGAGTTTCCGCCGCTGTTTCTTCGCACCTGGCGTTCGCAAACCGCGCATGGCGCGCCGATCGTCGTGCCACTGCCGGCGTTTCCCGCCGCCGCAAAGTAGTTGCCTGGCCCGGCGGAACGATCCAAATCTGAGCTGCCGCAGCGCCGCACCCCTTGCAAGCCCGGCGCGTGGGGGGCGCTTCTTTTGACAACAAGTCCCAGTAGCCAGGGCGGCAGGTTTCTGTGGCCCACGCTGCTAGCCTGGCGTCACGCTCTGGTTTGCTGCGACATCGTCGATCAGGCGCCCGAGGTAGCGCTCATAGGCGCCGTTGACATCGATCCCGTCCTGGTCCAACAGCCATTGGACCTGGGTGCCGACGATGAACGAAAGGATCTCTGCGGCAACCCGGTCGGCATCGATGTCAGGCCGGATTTCGCCGCTGTGCTGGCCCTCGCGCACCGCGCGGGCTATCGATGCGCGTACCCGCCGGTAGCGCGAGACGAAGAACTCGTGCAGCGGATCCTCGGCGTTGAGGTTCTCGGCAATCAGCACCGTGTACAGCCGTGCGTAGAGCGGGTTGGCGACAAGCCGCTGGCCTTGCTTGGCGATGGCCCTCAGCGCGGCGATACCCGAGCCCGGTGCCGTGGCTTCGGCAAACACCGCTTCTTCGGCTTCGCGCCGGGCCACGACGGCGCGCAGCAACTCGTCCTTGCTGCCAAAGTGATGCAGCACGCCGACATGGGTCATGCCCACATCCTTTGCCAGCGCCAGGATGCCCGCCGCGCGAAAGCCGCGCTTGGCAAACAGCCGCACCGCAGCGTCCAGGATCGACAGCCGGCGTGCAGCGCCGCGAGGCCGGACCGCTGTCGATTCACAGACAGACCTGTCGGCTTCTTCCTGGGCCATTTTTGCCTCCTCGATCGTCATCGACATGGCGTTGATTCTACATTTTTCACCTTTGATATCAGCAGCATGATCTTGGGTTAACCCGAATATCGCGCCGATCAGTCCTTCCCAAATAATGACTTACAGACATGTAAGTCATTGAGGAGACATTGATGACCTTCCCCGTTGCGCTGTATTGGCGGCTCCTTGTCCTGGCCTTCGCGGCCTTCGCGCCGTTCTGCGTTGGCGCCGCGCCGCAGAAGGGCGGCACGCTGAATGTCGGGTTGTTCTCGCAGCCGGCGTCGCTGGATCCGGCGGGGCCCAGCGGCGACGCCGGAGCGCAGGCGGTGATGTACGCGGTGTTCGATCCGCTGGTCGATGTGCAGCGCGACGGCAGCTACAAGCCGGCGCTGGCGACCAAGGTCGAACGATCTGCCGACAGCCGTGTCTGGACGGTCACGCTGCGCCGCGACGTGAGCTTCCACGACGGCACGCCGTTCAACGCCTTGGCGGTCGCGGCGCATTTCAAGCGGCTGGCTGATCCGGCGACACGCTGCAACTGCCTGACCACGCTGCAGGCGATCACGGCCATCGAGACGCCGGCCGCCGACAGCGTGGTGTTCAGGTTGGCCAGCGGCTGGGCCGCGTTCCCGGTGCAGGTGCTGGGGGCGGGTTACGCCTTCATCTCGTCGCCCGCCGGGGTTGCCGCCGCCGGCGCCGACTACGGCACCCGACCGGTCGGCACCGGGCCGTTCAAAATGGTGCAGTTCACCCGCGGCGACCGCATCGTCGTCGAGCGTTATCCGGGGTATTGGCGCAGCGGGCTGCCCTAGCTGGACCGGATCGTCTTCCGCCCGCTGCCCGACGAGCAGACACGGCTGCAAAGCCTGCGCGCCGGTGACATCGACGTGATGCAGAGGCTCAACCCGGCGCAGGCCGAGCGGGCGCGTGCCGCCGGGCTGCAGGCACGCATCAACATCGGCCAGGGCTCGCAGATGGTGATGCTGGACAACTCGCGCGAACCGTTCAGCGATGCCCGCGTGCGGCGTGCACTGGCGTTGGCGATCAACCGCGATGCGCTGGTCAAGCTGATGACCAGCGGCCTGACCAAGCCCGGGCAAGGGCCGCTGGCCGAAGGCTCGCCGTTTGAAGGCAAGGTGGCCTGGCCGGGCTACGACCCCAAAACCGCGCGCGAGCTTCTCGCCGCGCATGGCAAGCCGGTGGCTTTCGAGATGCTCGCCCAGGCCAGCCCCGACGGGCGCAAGCTGGCGGAGATCCTGCAGCAGATGTGGCGCGTGGTCGGCGCGCAGGTCACGCTGGCGACGGTCGACACGCCGCAATTGATAGACCGCGCGCTGGTGAAGAAGAACTACGAGGCGGCAACCTGGGTGGGCCAGGAGTATCCCGAGCCCGATGGTCTGTACGACGGCTACCACTCGCGCGGCCGATTCAACGTGATGAAGTACAGCAACCCCAAGGTCGACTCGCTGCTCGAACTTGCACGCGTCAATGCCGACCCGAAGGCGCGGCTCGAGAGCTACCAGCAGGCCAACCAGCAGATTGCCGCGGACATGCCGGCGATCTTTCTGGTGCGCAAGGTCGGCGCGGTGGTCCACAAACCGTCGGTGCAGAACGTGCCGGCGGCGCAATGGTTCGGCGTGCAGATCTTCCGCAGCACCGAGATCTGGTTGCAGAAGTAGGGCGCGCGCGATGAACTCGTCGCTCAGGCACATGCTCCGGCTGGTGCCGGTCCTGCTCGGCGCCACCGTGCTGACCTTCGTGCTGATCAACCTGTTGCCGGGCGACCCGGTGGCCGCGATGCTGGGCGACCAGGCCGTACCGGCCCAGGTCGTGGCACTGCGCGCCCAACTGGGGCTGGACCGGCCGCTGTGGGTGCGCTATGTCGATTGGCTGGTCTCGGCAGTGCAGGGTGATCTGTCGCGCTCGCTGATGACCCGCGAGCCAGTCGCCGCCGCGGTGTTGCAGCGCCTGCCGGTGTCGCTGCAACTGATGTTGATGGCGCAGGCGATTGCGCTGCTGATCGGCGTGCCGCTGGGCATGCTGGCGGCCTGGCGCCGCGACACTGCGTTCGATCGCATCATCAGTGCCGGTGCCTACGGCTTGCTGTCGACGCCGGTGTTCATCCTGGCCATCGTGCTGATCTACTGCCTGTCGGTGCGCCTGGGCTGGCTGCCGGCCACCGGCTACACGGCGATCAGCGCCGATCTGGTCGCCAACCTGCGCAGCATGGTGTTGCCGTCCATCGTGCTGGCCGCCGCGCCAACCGCGGTCTACGCGCGGCTGGTGCGCAGCGACATGATCGCCACGCTGCAGGAGGATTTCATCCTGCTCGCCAAGGCGCAGGGGCACAGCGTGGGCTGCATCCTGTTCCGACAGGCGCTGCGGCCGTCGCTGCTGCCGCTGATCACGGTGTTCGGCGTCAACACCGGCGTGCTGATCGGCGGCGCGGTGATCATCGAAAGCCCGTTTGCGCTGCCCGGCATGGGCAGCCTGATGGTCGATGCGATCCTGTCCCGCGACTACCCCGTGCTGCAAGGTGTCGTATGTGCATCGCGGTCGCGTTCTGCGTCGTCAACCTGCTCGTAGACCTGGCCTACCTGCTGCTCGATCCGAGGATCCGACATGAGTGAGTGGCTCACACCGGTGCTGGCCCTGCGGCACAAGCCCTGGCTGCTGGCCGCCGTGGCCTGGACGCTGCTGCTCGTCGGCGTGGCCCTGCTGGCCCCCTGGCTGCCGCTGCCACACCCGGCGGACGACGCGGACTATGGGCAGCTTTCGGCGCTGCCGTCCGCGGCACATTGGCTGGGCACCGACGATGTCGGCCGCGACCTGCTATCGCGTGTGGTCTGGGGCGCGCGCATCTCGCTGACCGTGGGCCTGGGGGCGATGGCGATCGGCCTGCTGGTCGGTGGCGCGCTGGGCCCGTCGGCCGGCTACTTCCGCGGCCACTTCGAGCAAGCGGTGCTTTGGCTGCTCGACGTGCTGCTGTCGTTCCCGCCGCTGGTCAAGGCGCTGACGATCAGTGCGGTGCTCGGTCCCAGCCTGAGCAACATGACGCTGGCCATCGCCGTCATCTCGGTGCCGGCCTTCGCCCGTGTCACCCGCGCAGCGACGCTGGGCTATGCAAACCGCGAATTTGTGCTCGCCGCCCATTCGCTGGGCGCCTCGCACCGAGACATCCTGCTGCGCGAGCTGCTGCCCAACGTGCTGCTCTCGGTCGTCACCTACGGGCTGACGAGTGTGGCCATCGCCATCGCCACCGAGGGCGGCCTGGCCTTCCTCGGCCTGAGCGTGCCGCCGCCGGCGGCGAGCCGGGGCGCGCTGATCGCGCAGGGCCGGCCGGTGCTCGCCGAGGCACCGCATGTCGCGCTGGTTCCGGCCGCGCTGATGTTTGTCACCGTGCTGACGCTCAACGTCATCGGCGACGCCGCGCGCGGCCACTTCGACACCCGGGGAGCCGCACTGTGAGCAGCTTGATGCAGGTCCGTGACCTGGGGGTGTGGCTGCGCAGCGGCGATGCCGTGACGCAGGTCGTCGATGGCGCCAGCATCGACATCGCCGCTGGCGAGATGCTTGGCCTGGTCGGCGAATCCGGTTCGGGCAAGACGGTGCTGTCGCGCACGCTGCTCGGGCTGCACCGGCCGGGCAGCGTCGCCCGCCTTGCCGGATCGATACGCTTCGACGGCCAGGAGCTGACGGCGCTGGCCGAACCCGACTGGCGCGCGGTCCGCGGCGTCGGCATCGCGATGGTCTTCCAGGACCCGATGACCGCGCTGAATCCGGTGCTCACGGTCGGTGCGCAGATCGAGCATGCGCTGACGCGCCGGCGCGGCCTGTCACGCGCCGACGCGCGCCGCCGCACGCTGGCGCTGCTGGAGCGGGTGGGCATGCCCGACCCCGCGCGGCG
>JANOBL010000878.1:0-13915 GCA_031411635.1 Betaproteobacteria bacterium | reverse complement strand
GGCCGGCCGGACCCGCCGGGCCGGGGCTGCCCACCGGGCCGACATCCCCCTGGGCACCGGTCAGCCCGACGATGCCTTGTTCACCGGCCGGGCCGGCGGCGCCGGCTGGCCCGGCCTCGCCGGCAGGCCCAACCGGGCCAGGGCCACCGACAGGGCCCGCCGGACCCGCAGGCCCGGCATCGCCCTTGTCACCCTTGGCACCGGCCAACGGCAGGCCGTCGTAATGCCAGCGGCCTTGCGCGTCTTGAAAATGCTCACCGCTGTGGCCATGGCGGCCGGCGGCGGCAAACAGCTCAGCGGGCTGGTTGACGGCGGTGCCACCCTCGCCAGCAGTCAGCGTGGCCAGCAGCAAGGCATCGTCACCCAGTGCGCTGCCGTCGTCGGCCTCCAGCGTGACGGTGGTCAGCAAATTGATCAGCGTGGGCGTGGCACCCACGCGCAAGGCCAGCACATCGCCGTTGGCCGCGCGCGCCACCACCCGCGCCGGCAACGGCCTGTTGCCCAGGTTGAGCGGCGCATCCACCGCCAGCCGCACGCCGCTGTGCGAAAACGCCAGGCCGGGCTCCAGCCGCACGGCCGTGCCGTCCAGCGTGATGCGCAGCCCCCAGGCCACTTTGCCCAGGCCGATGCTGCGGCGCAAATCCAGCACCGATTCGCGCAAGCGGTCTTGCAGGTGCTGCAAATGGTCTGCGGTAACACGCAAGCCATCGACAAATTGACTGCGGGCATCGTCGACCATGGTCAGGTGTCCTTTGGGTTCAAGCCGAAATCGATCGATGACATCAGGGCACTTCGGCCCAGACCACATCGATATCGCGCAGCAGCAGGCTGCCTGCGCCAAACGCCAGCACCGACAACGCATTGCCAATGCCGGCGCTGGGCAGAAGCTGCAACGCCGCGCCTTTGGCGGTGGCCAATACCGGCACGCTTTTTGTCTCGCCGGCCATGGACAGCAACCAGGGCGGCAGCGGCAAGGCCTTGGGCGCACGGCCCACCCGGCGCACCCGGCCGCAGGCGTCCAGCACGCCGGCCGGGCTGGTGAACGCTGCCGGCAGCGGCCGCCACGGCCCGCTGGGTGCACCGCGCCGCAGATCGTTGCCCGGCGCTGCGCTGCGCCGTGCCAGCGCCCAGGTCAGGCTGCCGCGCGCCACCAGCAGCGCGGCCCAGGGCGGGTTCAGCGGGTCCAGCGGCACCGGCTTGGCAAATGTCACCGTGATCCAGCGTTCGCCGGTGGCTGCAACGCCGCCCGGCAAGGTGATCGGCTCGCTGGCGCCACCGGGCAGGGGCTGGTCGGGCTCGTTGGCGCCTGGTCCTGCCTGGGCATTGCCCCACAGCACCACACGCAGCTCGGCGCCATCGCCGCCCGCCAGCAGCGGCAGCCGCAGCCCCGTCAACTCGGCCAGCAGCGGGCTGGCCGGCAGCCGCACCAGCGCGGCGCGGTCGGCGTCCAGCAGCAGATCGGCCAGCAAGGCGCTGTTGGTGATGCTCAATGCCGGCGCCGGGCCTTCGGGCGGCAACACCCGGTCGGGGCCGGGGGTGGCCAGCGCTGTCAGGTTGATGCGCTTGATCATGCGCCGCAGGCCGGTGGCGGGCGGCGGCAGGTCCAATGGCAACGGCAAGCGGCCTTCGGCAGCAAAAGCCAGCGTGGTGCTGGTGTCGCCGTTGAAGGCCAGGCGCTGGATGCGCCACAGCTCGCGCGCCTGCTCTTCCACGCTCAGCACGCCGGGCACCTTGGCGCTCAGCGTGATGTTCAGCGTCACCTCGTCGCTGGCCAGTGGATCGGCCAGCAAGGCGTTCAGTGCGTCGGTCAGCGACACCAGCCGCTCGCCGTTTTTGTTGAAGCTGTCGTAAACCAGCGCCTCGCTGTTGTTGGCCTGGGCCGGGCCGGCATGGGTCCACACCGGGGCACCGTCGTTGATGCTCAGCGCCAGGTCGGTGGGCAACTCGGGCAGCTCCAGCTCCAGATCGGCGCCAATGGTGGTTGGGCTGGCGGCGCTGTCGATCGTGACCAGCAGCCGCTCGGTGCGCACCTCGGAACTGAAGCGCGCCGCCACCACCGGCAGCGGCGGGCCGACTGCCGGGCCAAAAAACGGATTGTCGAACTTGGCGCCGATCCAGGCCGCCACTTTCAGGATCTTCAGCGTGGCGCCGCTGCGCACGCCCACGCTGGACACCGTGCGTGGCACGCCAAAATCGATGATCACCGTGTGTGCACCGGCGTTGTCGTAGGCCCGCACCTGGCCTGCGGCCTGCGCCGGTGTGCGGGTGGCGCGGGTGGCACCCACAACGATGTCAAAGCGCTGCACCAGCGTATTGCGCGGCAGGCTGAGCACGGGCGCCAGCGCCGCCGAACTGACACCGGTGGTGCCCAGGTAAGGCAGGTAGATAAAGCTGAAATCGGCGCTCAGGCTTTCGGCCTTGAACGACTTGGCCAGCGGCTCGCCGGCCGCAAAGCCCGCCAGGATGTCGTCGAAGAACACCGGCATGGCAGGCGATCAGCGGAAGGCCAGCGCACCGCGCACGGTGTTGAACGCGGCGGCAAAACCGGTGTCGGCGTTGTTCTCGTCGATCGTGATGCCCTGCTGCGCAAACTGGGCCGCCAGCGCGGTTTTGTCGCTGGTTGGCACCTCGGCGGCGGTGCTGTACTTCAGCAAGGTCTGGCGCACCGCGTTGTCTTGCAGGATGCCGTCGGTCAGCACGCTGAGGCGCAGGTTTTTCAAGTCGCGGTGCGGTTGCTCAAAGATGTCGATCGGGATGTCGCGGGTCAAGGCCATCACCAGGTCCACGGCCTGGCCCGGCAGCACCTTGGTGCCGGCGGGCACGCTTTGCGACACCACCCGGGGCTCTTGCTTGAGGTCGATCAGCGCCAGGTTGTCGATGAAGAACCCCGCCTTGGCCGGGTTGAACGCCACCGTGGGCACCTGGAAGCCCTCGCGCACCACCTTGGCTTGCGCCGGCTGCGGTGACAGATCGATCAGCACTGGCGTGGCCACCTGCACGGTTTGCCGCACCAGGCTGCTGGTGGCTTGTGTTGCGGCCAGCGCGGTGGTCAGGTTGATATTGGTCGCCATGGTGGGATGCTCCAGAGTGAGGTGTGGGTTACGGCGCGTTTTAAAGCGCGGGCTAAAGTGCTCTGGGCGGCTGCTTGGTGTAGGACTTGCCCACCTTCAGCCCCAGCGCCTCCAGCGCCTTGCTGGCCTCGGCAAAGGTCAGGCCGGCCAGCGACGGCATCTCGATCGAGGCCTCGGCTTGCAGCGCGGCCGAGATCACCAGTTGCGCCGAATCCCCCGGCGCCACCGACTGCCCCAGCGCCGGCAACTGCATCAACACCAGCGATTGGTTGTAGGCCGAGCCGGGCGAGGCCACCGGCACCACCGTGCCGGTGACATCCAGGATGTTGCTGACGGCGATGTTGAGCTTGCCCAACTGCACCAGCGCAGTGGCAAGCTGTTGGCCAAACAGCGCCGGCATGAAGCTGCCACGCGCCAGCAAAGTGATGTTTTGCGTGGCCAGGTTGCCATCGGGCGGCACCACCACATCCACGCTGGCGGCATCAAAGCCCGGTGCCTCGGCACGCAGTTTGTAGGCCCCCGGTTTCAAGCCGGGAAAAGTGTGCAGCGTGCCGTCGCCCACCGGCCTGACCGCCTCGGTGCTGATGCCGTCGTCGCGGGTGGCGGTGATGCGCACCGAGCCCAGCGCGATGCCGGTGTTGCTGATCTGCACCTTGACGCTGGCCGCCTCGGACGACTCGATGAAGGTGAACAGCGTATCCAGCGCAACGATCACATCGTTCCAGGCCTGGGCGGCCAACGGGTCGCCGGGCTGCACGGTCTTCTTGATGAACGGGGGGTTGAGCTTCATGGTGTTGGCTCCTCAAAAAGTCTGGCGTAGATTGCGGTGGATCTGCGGGTGATCAGGCCGCCGGAGCCGCAGGCGGCTCCCACAGCGCCGTGGCTGAGCGCAAGGCGGTGATCGGATCAGTGCGCGCGCTGCTGGGCAGCACGCTTTGGCCCAGCACCCAGCGCTCGTCGATGAACTCCACCGACAGCGCCACGCCGGCCGGCCTGAAGCGCTCCAGCGCCCGCGACACCCGGCGCAGCACCTGGCTGGCCTCGGCATCGGCCGCATCGCGCAGCGTGCGAAAGCGGCCGGGGATCAGCAGCCGCGCGGCAAAGGCGCGGCGCTCCATCCACGACAGCGACACCTCACCGGCCACGGCCTCGGGCTGGCCGATGCCGGCCGCAAACACCGAGGCATCAAACATCGCCGCCCGGGTGCGGGGCGTGACGCCGCGCACCGCTGGTGGTATGCCTTCCAGCGATCCGGCGTGGGCTTGCTGGACAAAGTACGCCAGCCGCGTGGTGCCCACCGCGATGCCGGGCATGGTCAAACTCTGGCCGCTGTGCGGGAAACTGGCCTCGCGGTCCAGCGCGCCAGGCGGCACGGTGGTGACAAACCGGGCCGGGCGTTGTTCTGCCAACAGCGCCGGGCCGTCAAACACAAAATCGCGTTTTGGGTCCAGATCGGTGCCGGCAAAACAGCCGCCTTGCCAGGCATAGGCCAGGGACGTGACATCGGCACCGTCCAGCAGCGCCCGGCCTTCTTCGGTGAACACCAAGGTCTGGCCGGGCGGCACGCTGCCGACAAAGCCCACGCCGTGGCCCTCGTCGCGGTTGACCACCATTGGGCCGATGCTGCGGCCGGCGTCGGCCCCCTTCACCCGCACTTGCAGCAGGCTGCGCTCAAAACCACGCCGTACCAGCGACCACAGCTCGCCATGGCGGCGGTTGATGCTGTCGGTGACCAAACGCCACAGCGGGTTTTCTTCCAGGCCGATCACTTCTGGCGCTGCCGGCAGCGGCTGGGCTTGCTCGGCACCACCGGTGCCCGGCAGCAGGCGCTGGATGCGCAGTGCGTCGGTGGCCGGCGCGGCATGCCAATAGCGGTCGTCACTGTGCACGATGGGGCCGATCTGCAAATCCAACGCATTGGCGGCGGCGTTGATCACCGACGCCACCGTGCCGTTGCCGGCCGCATGCAGCACGCAGATGCGGGCGATGCGCTGGCGCAGCGCGTCCAGCAGCGCGGCCTGGCGCGTGGCCTGGGTGGCAGCGGCCCGCAAACGGGTGGCAGCCGCAGCCAGATCGGCCGGTGCGCTGACCGGCGCAAACAGCGGCAGGCGCGGGTGTGGATCGGCCAGGCCCCACAGCTTGAGCAAGGCCTCGGCCGCCGCATCACGCGCTGCCGGCGTGGCCGCTGTTGCCAGGGATTTGGCCAGCGCCGTGACCTTGGCAAAGCGCTCAAACACGATGTCCAACTCACCGGGCCGGATGCCGTGGCGCGCGGCAATCAGCAGCAGGTCGGTCAGCTCATCGGCCTCGGCCAGACGGTGCGCACGCCGCACCGCCGCCATGCGGGCCGACAGCAGGTCCAGATCAAGCGCCAGCGCATCCACCACCTCGCCCAGCAGCTTGCCGGGGCGGGCCGCTTCCAGGTGCGCCGGAAAGCGCGCCAGGATCTGGCGGCCACGCGATGTCATGCCCCACCCCCCACCGGATTCAACAGCGACGCACCGCGCAGCCACAGCCGCTCCAGGCCGGACAGCGGCAACTCCACATCCTGCTGGTGCACCCGCAGGCCGGCCTCCACATATTCAACCTTGTAGTGCAGGTCGGACACGGTGTAGGTGTCCGAGCCGGTGAGCTGGCCTTTCAGCAAAGCCACGGTCAAAGTCTGCGTGCCCAAGCCGGCAACAAAGTTCTTCAGCTTCTCGGCGATGTCGGCCAGCGCAGCGCCACGCGGTGCACTGGGGTCGGGTGCGGCCAGTGCGGCGCCTTGCAGCACCACATTGACCGCCACGTCGATCAGGATCAGCGAGCCGCCGATCTTGATGTCCACCCGGCCACGCACCGGGCGCGCATTCGGGTTGTCGGCGATCAGGTTCTTGCGGCCGTCCAGCGCGGTCTTGCCATCGGGATACAGCGCCACCGACACGTCCAGCACCCCGTCCAGCGCCATCAGACTGGCCACCAGCCGGTTGTAGACCAGGGTCTCGCCGATGCCGGCATCCTTGACAAAGGCGGCCACCACCGCATCGGCCTGCTGCAGCAGTTTGCTGCGCTGGTCGGCCGACAAGGACAAGGTGACCGGCGTGACCACCGCGTCGATGTTGACCGGCAGCAGCAGTTTTTGCGGGTCCGCAATACCCACATTCGCCGGCTCGCCCAGCGCCGGGTCCACCGCCACCGCGCCACCACCCGGGGTGGCCGGGCCCAGCGGCCGTGCTGCATCGATGTTGTGCTCCACCCGCACGCCCAGCGGCCGGGTGGCTTCGATCAGCGCAATCGCCTGCTCCTTGGCGCTTTGCAGCTCGGCCTCGCCCATCTCGGGCAGCGCAATGCTCAACTTGACCACGCCGGGATGGGCCAAATAATCCTCGGCAATGCGGATGTCTTTTTCGCGCAGCCCGGGCAAGGTGGTCAAGGCCCCCAGCAGCGCACCGGTGGTGGCCGCGCCCGAGGTTTCCAGCGCACGCCGGCAGCGCTCACGAAGCTGCTCGTCGGTCTCGTCGGCGCCGGCAAAGCGGGTGGCCTGCGGGTTGCTGACGCTGTCGATGCCCAGAATCGGCCGGTCGATCACCCGCACCGCATCAGCCGCCACCACGCCGATTGCACCGCTGGTGCGCGCAGCGATCGGTGCTTCCACCGACAAATTGCCACGCTGCAAGCTGCGGTCTTCGGTGGTCTCAAACGCCACCGGTGGCGGCTGGGCCGTGGACAAGCGGGTGCCGGCCGGGATGAAGATATCGGCCGGCGCCGGGCTGTTGCGGCTGAACAGCGCGCTGCCGGTGGCCGACAAACGCCGCCGCCGCTCAACCCCCACCAGCGCGGCAAGCTGTTCCAGATCAAGGCCGCCAGCGGTGTCGAGAAAGGCCGATTGGTACACCGCCTCCAACTGGCGCGACAGCACCGCGTACTCCCGCGCAAAACTCTCGGCCAGCAAACGGGTGACGCTGCCGGGGTTGCGGTCGGTGAGCTGCGGGTTGCTGCCCTGGTGCTCGTAGTTGACGAAAAACACGCTGCCGGCATCGGGCACGGCGGCGCCACTCTCGGGGGCCAGCCAGACCAGGGTCTTGTCGGCTGCCAGCTTCAGGTAATCGGTGCCGGCCTTGAAGCGGGTGTAGTGGCTGTCCACCAGGCCATGCACCCGCACCGTGTCGGGCAGCACCGCTGCGGGGGAGGCCAGGCGGAACGGCGCTTCTTCGGGCAGAAAGCGAAACTGCTCGCGCACCTCACCGCCGGTCAGCGCGGTCAGCAGATCATCGACAAACTGGGCATAGGGTTCGGCAGCGTAGGTCACAGTGTTACCTCCAGCGAAAACGGCAACACCAGGTTCAAGGGCGCCGGTTCACCCAGCACCCGCACCGTCAGTTCAATGCGCACCGTGTCGCGCGGCGGCTGGTGCTCGGCGCTGACTTTGACTTCCAGCACCTTTTCAATCCGTGGCTCGTCGCGCAGGGCTTGCAGCACGTACAGCTTGATCAGGTTGCGGGTGCGTGCCACGTTGGGCTCGCCCAGCAACTCGTGGTGGCGCGAGCCGTAGGTGGGGTGGCCCAGCGGCGCCAGTTCACCTTGGCGGGTTTTCAGCCGGTTGGCCACCGCCTGGGTGAAGTTGGCTATGCCGTCGGTCAGCGTGATGTCGCGCTGCACGCCGCCTTGTGGGCTGCGCGCGGCGGCCAGGTCGGCGTCTTCGAAATAACCCTGACGCAGCGCGTACACCAAGGCCAGGTCGCGGCCCTGGAAGGGTTTCAGGGTTTGCAGCGTGCGGCGCGGGGCAGCCATCAGGGGGCTCCGGTATCGGTGACAAACGGTGCGGCCGGCGGGCCCAGGATCATCATCACGCCGGGGCCGGACGGGATCTGGTCGCCCATGCGCACAAGGCCCTGGCCATTGACCAGCACGCTGGTGGAGCCGCCCTGGCCGATCGGCAACGGATACGGCACACCGCTGACGGAATTGATCATCTGGCACAGGCTGCCCACCGTGGCCAGCGGCAGGCCACCCGCCGTGGCGCAGGTTTGCAGCACCGTGGTGATAAAGCCGGAATCGGGCGGGCCGGCGGCGCCAGGTGTCAGCAGCACCGCACAACCGATCGAGACGGGGGAACCTGGCATCTTGCTCATCCCGGGCTGAGTTGGGTGTTGCCGGCCAGGGTGATGGCCGGTGCCTTGAGCTTGGCGGCTGCCGTGCCTTCCAGATCGAGTGAGCTGCCGGCCGATACCTTGACGCTGCCCTGGGCCTTCAGCGTCAGGTTGCCACTGGCCTCCAGGCTGATGTCGGCATCGCCTTTGATCTCGATCTTGCCGGCGCTCTTGAGCTGCACATCGCCGTCCTGGTTGACCGTCAACTCGGTGCCGCCCATCTTCAGTGTCAGGTGGTCGTCGTGCAAGGTCATAGCGCAGCCGTTGGCCAGTTCCACATGCAGCCGGCGGATCGCGCCGTCGTCGGGGTCGGTGGGCATGTAGACACACTCTTCGGGCTTGCCCACCGGCGGCTGGACTTTTTCGTCGTACACCGAGCCCACGACCACCGGTGCGTTGATGTCGTCGTTGGCAAATACCACCAGCACCAGATCGTCCACCTTGGGCAGCAGCGACAGGCCCAGCCGCGCGGCCGTGACCGGCACCCGCTGCAGCTCCAGCCCGGAGGCGCGCAGCCGAACATTGACCTGGTGGTTGTTGTCGCTGCTGTCGCTGTCGCGGGCGTGCACCGCCGTGACCAGGCCCAGCTCGGGCGCACGCCGCCGCGCCATCTCGTCCCGCACGATGGCACGGATGATGTCGACCATGTCGGTCATGCCGTGCCCTCGACGGTCAAGCGGGTCAAGAAGCCCGAGCTTCGGTCCAGCCGGTGTTGCACCGCCAGCACCCGCAGCTTGCCGGGGTCGCTGCCGGGCAGATCCACCAGTTGCACCACGGCACCCGGGCGCAGCGCGGCATTGCCGACGATCAACAGCCGCCCTGCCCGGCCTTGGCGGACGGCGCGGTCGCTCAGCGCCTGGGCTACCGACAACGCCGCATCGCGGGTGGCCAGTGCGCCGGGCACCCGCGCCGGATCGGCCGCTGCGCCCACCGGGTCGTGGCTCAGCCAATGCCAGCGGGACGATCCCGCTTCGCTGCCGGCGCCATGGGGTGCGGCGGCCGGCGCCACCGGCTGCGGGGTTTGTGCCAGCTCCCAATGCAGTAGCTGTGCGCCGTAGCGCAGCCGCAGCGGCGCGCCCAGCGGCTGCGGGCTGACAAAACGCAAACCACCATCGGCCGCACTGCCCAGGTCGGCTCCGGCCAGTTTGGCCAGCGCTTGCAGTTGCTGCCAGACGCTGAGGCGGTTCTCTGCATGCCAGGCGCCGAGCTTGAGCGGTGCATCGATGCGGTCCACCGCCGCGCTGGCTATCAGGTCGCGCACCACATCGGCCACCGTCGGGTTGACATGGCTGCTGGTCTTGAACAGCCGCGACAGCGTGATCGTGGCGGATGCACCGGTGATCACCATGCCTGCGGGTTGCTGCTGGGCGCTGAGCACCTCGCCAGTCAATACCAGCGTCTCACTGCCTTTGTCGCCCAGCGCCACGGTGATCGCATCCCCCGGTGCGGCGGCATTGAACTTGCTGCCTGGCCAGCACTGCAGGCTGACGCCGTCATGCGCGTGTTGCAGGCCCAGGTCCACCCGCAGCGAGACGATCGCGCCCTCGGCGGCAGACAGACTGCGGCCGGCGATGCTGACCTTGGCGTTGGGGCGCATCAGGGTCATGGCTCGAGCCCGCCCAAGGTGATGCCGTTGCGGGCGGCCTGCTCACGCAGCGCGGACTCGATCTGGTCCATCAGCGAGCGTGGATCAAGCAGCGGGGCTTCCTGCTCGGCCGCTGCAGCGGCGGGCAGCGCCGGTGGTGTGGTGTTTGTAACGGGCGTCACCTGTGCTGCAGGCGCCAACGCCCGGCCCAATGCCGCCAGTCCTTTGAAACCACCGATGCTGGCGCCGCTTTGCAAAGCCAGCGGCTGGCCGGCTGCATCCAGGCCAGCGCGGCGCTGAGGCGGCACCAACGCATCGGCAACGACACGGCGCTGGGCTGGGGTGTCGGGTGCAAGGCCGGCTGCGGCCGCAGCGCCAGGCCTGGGGGCCAGGTCATCCAGTGTGCGTGCCGGGCGGTTTTCGAGGCCGGTGGGTTGGGAGGCGTCAAACCAGGCCGGTGCGGCAGCGCCCGCGTCTTGCACTGGCGGTACGCTGCCCGGCAGCGTGTTTTGGGTGGTGGCAGCCATCAAAACTTGCGGAGGGTTCATCGCTTGCCGCCAAGCCGCTGCCAGGCCCGAGGCTTGCAGCCGGGTTTGCCAGATGGCCAGCGCTGTTGCAGCGTCGACCTGTTGGTCTGCCCTCGCCTGCCCGGCGGAAAGCTGGGGCCGTGTCAACGCTCTCGCCAGGCTTTCGGGCAGACGGGCGGCGGCGGGGCTTGGCAGCGCCGCCTGCGTCTCGACAAGACGGCTTGGCGCCGGCCCAGTGCGCAGGCTTGATGGCCAGCCCCGGCGCGCTGGCTGCGGGTTGGCAGCAGCCTGGCTTGCCAGGCCTTGGGGTCGATTGGGCAGCGCTGTTGGCTGGGACGCCAGTCTGCGGGCAATCGCCTCGTCGGCGCTGGTGGGCACAGCAGTTGCCGGCCATGAGGGGCGCTGTGCGGGCTCGGAGGGCCGGGCAGCACGAAGCGCCGGTGCGTCAACCACATCAACACCACCGCCGGCCTCAACCGCCACCAACAGCCGCGCCAACGCAGGCACCAGTCTCTCACCCAAGGGCGGCGCACCCAACAAAGCGTCAATCCGCGCCGCGCTGGCCGCTGCCGCACTGTCCCGCGGGCGGTCCAGCCCAGCCATCACAGGGTCCAGCGCACGCCAGTGCTGGCCGCACTGCGCCGGCACTGCCGCCAGTGCAAACAATCGTTGCAGCGATGGCAACGGCGCGCGCATCAGCCACCTCCCCCGTCGGCCGGTTGCTGGCGCGCCAGCATTTCCAGGTACAGCAGGATCTGGCCCAGGGTCAGCGCGGCGCATTCGGCCGGGGTCCAGCCAAACTCACGCGCCAGCACAAAGCAGGCTTTGGTCAGTGGCGCTTTCAACGCACTGTCCAGATCATCGTCGGCCACCGTCAGGCCGCTGATGCGGTTCACCTGGTCCAGCAGGAACTGCAGCAAACCGGCCGACAGCGAGCCGGTTTGTTCCACCGTGAGTTTGGGCGCCACCAAGGCCTGCTGCACCATCAACACACCGCTGACCAGGCGCTGCTCCTTGGCGGCTTGCGCCACCCGCTGCACATCACGCACCGTGAGCGGCCGCAGCGTGACCTGGCCGCCCACGCCCGGGCCCCCATCGCCGGCCGGGCGCAACACCACGCCTGGCACATCGATGGTGTAGGTGGCGGCCGCGCCGGCCAGCAAATCGTCGGCGCTGAGCATCGTGGGGGGTGTCAAACGGTCCATGTTTTGCGCTCGCGGTGGCTCACGCCGAAGCGTCTTCCACCTTCACCCACAGTGCGCGGAAGTTCACTTTCTCCATCGCAAAGTCGTCTTCCGGCAGCTCGTAATGCCACGCTTCCAGCTTGACGCCCATCACCGTGACAGTGGAAGTCACCCCCGGCAGCGACGGGTTCTCCAGCCGCAAGCTCAGGTTGAACGACGGGTTGACAAAGCTGCCAGCGGGCCGGCTGTCGGCCGCCTCGCCCAGCATCAGTTTCAGCAGCGCGCCGTTGATGTAGGCCCGGTCTATCGAGCCGTAGACATTGATGTTGCCGGGCCGCAGCTCGGTGGCAAAACGTTGCCCCAGCTCGTGGAACGGCCGCACATCGTTGGTGACACGCACCGTGACGCCGGTGACCCGGCCGATGGGGGTGAGCGAATACTGGTCGTTGATGACCTTGGCCTTGTCGCCCTCCAGGCCGGGCTCCACCGCAACGGCAATGGTGCCGTCGGACCCGCGATATACCGTGCTTGCCATTTGCTTGCTCCTTGGGTTGCTGAACTCAGGCCAGGTTCATGATGACCTTGACAAAATCGATCGAGAACGTGGGCTGCAAGGTCATCACCACGATGGCCTGGCCATTGATCTCCTGGGCCCGGGTGGCAGATACATCCAGGCTGTAGCCGATCAGCATCTCGTCCAGCACCATGCCGGACAAAAAGCCATCCAGCGTGGCTTTCAGCGCGGCCCGCACCCGCGAGTTGTTGAGCCGGCCGATGTAGGGGTTGCTGCCCAGCCGCACACCAGCCTTGGCGTAATCGACGATGCGCCGCACGCTGATCTGCTTGAACGCGCCGGTGTCGGTGCTGATGCCTTTGAGGGCGCGGACGCCCAAGTTTTTCTGCAGCACCAGCACCCGGTTTTGCAGCAACTGCTTTTGCTCGGCGCGGGTGTAATCGCGCGCCAGGTCGTCGGCCGCCACATCCTTGTTGGTCATGCTGATGTGCGGCGCCAGCGTCGCGATCCGCCCGGCCACCAGCGCCGCGGCGTACGACGCCGGCAGCTTGACCTGCTTGTTGGTCTCGCCGACGCGCGCCGCATCGTCGGCCTTGATGCCCGGCGCCACCAGCACCAGCCGCGGGTTCGAGCCCTTGGTAACGTCGGCGCCGATGATCGTGCTTGGCGTGTCCGACGATGCGCCCATCACCGCGATCCGCTCGCGGCCGTCGTTCTCGGTCTGCTCGAGGTGCGCCAGCATGGTGCCGGCGGCGGTGTTGGCGTCGAAGCCGCCGGCGACGACGACGTTGACTTCCTGGTTGGCCAGCAGCGCCAGCCCGGCGGCCAGTTCGGTCGGCGTCGCGGTGACGCCGTCGGGGCCGCCGGCATCGGCCGCCGCCGCCGGCACCACCTTGGTCGGCGTCTTGGCGGCGTTGGCCGCGCGCGCCGCGTCGTCGACGCCGGCCAGCGCCGCGGTGACGACCCGGCTGCCGTCGGCGATCGACGCCAGCACTTCGGCGGCGGTGGCGAAGGGGTAGCTCTCCTTGCTGCGGCCGTTGACGATCGTCAGCGTGGCGTCGGCGATCGCCACCACGATGCCGTTGGCCCAGGTGCCGGGGCTGCTGGCGGTCAGCGTCAGCAACGTCGCGTCGGTGGCATCCTGCAGCTCCCAGGCCATCGACTTCATCGTCACGCCGGCCGCCAGGTTGGCGACGCGAACCGCGTAGATGGTCGATCCGCCGCCCCGGAAAACCTGCTCGAGGGTGCGGGTCAGCGTCAGCGCCGGCGCGGTGGCGGTGCCGGGGAAGCGGTCGTAGTTGCCGAAGGTTTCCTGCGCCTCGGCATAGCTGCCGAGCACGACCACGGTGTTCAGCGGCCCGCGGTTGGCGGTGCCGACGACGCCGATGTTGCCGGTGGAGATGCCGCCGACGCCGATCAGGCCCTCGGAACGGACTTCGATGTACGTACCGGGAAGGATCATCTCCCCAATGGCTTCGCTCATGGCGGTGCTCCTGTGACGGGTGTGGGTTGAGGGGCGGGTTGTGGGGCAGGTTGTGGGGCAGGTTTTCGGGCGGGTTGTCGGGTAACAGGGACAGGCGCCTTCATGGCACCGCGGTGGGACGGTCTTCGAACGGCTCGATCAGTATGCGATCGCCGTCGCCTCGGAGGGCTTCTATGACGGTGGTGATCGGCACGCGCCGGATCACCCCGCCCGACGACTCGGGCAGGTTCAGTTCGTGTTCGTGGTCGAAGGCCAGCAGCGCGCTGCGCCGGCGTGCCGACGCATGCGCCGCATCGGTGCCGACCACCGGGCCGACCTGCGCCAGCGCCAGGCTGCGCAACCCCGGAATCCGGGGCGCCGTGGCGCCGGCCAGCGCGCGCAGCACGGCGCTGCTCAGCGCCAGCGCGGCGGCGGCATCGGCG
>JANOBL010000877.1:0-2362 GCA_031411635.1 Betaproteobacteria bacterium | reverse complement strand
CAAACAGCTTCCCACCACGGTGATGGCGTGCTGCTGGCTGCGGTGGCTCAAGCACCCGGCAAACGGGCTCCAGGCCTCGTGGCCGAGCGGCGCCGTGCGCTTGCCTGTCCAGTGGGCGGGCACGTTTTGCAGCAAGGCCATGTAGGCCAGGCAGTCGTCGGCGTTGCAATGGGTCAGCGTGCGCTGGCGCTGGTCGAGGAACAGCAAAAAACGGCCCAGTTCCCGGCGGTAGGACTTGGCCGTGGCCTGGCTGCCGGCGCGGGCGCGAATCCAGGCACGCACGGCCTGCGCGTCGGCTTGCAGGTCGCGTGTGGCCAGTTGTTCCGGCATGAGATCAAACCCGATGCCTTCGGAGATTGCGGGCGCCAGCGCAAGCCCGGATGGGGAGGGGCGTGCAGGGGAGGGCGCAGGCAGGGCGCTGGCCGGGTGGGTCGCCGGATGGGCGGCCGCAGGTTCGCTCAACAAGGCTGCCAGCGCGCTGCCGCGCTGGGCGAGGTGGCTGCTGCGCGGCTGGGCGGTTGCCCCCGGGATCAGCAGCTCCAGGTGTTCGGCCAGCCGCTGGGCCTTGCCCACGCCAATCTTGGGGATGGACGCCCACCAACGCCCGCCGGCCTGCACCCTGGCTTGCAAGTCCGACACCAGCAACAAACCGTTGGCCATGAGCGATTGGCACAGGTGTTGTGGGAACCAGGCGTCGAGCCGGTGGTGGGGCAGGGCGGTGTCAGGCGCGGCGCCCGCCAAGGTTTGCAGCAAGGCCAGTTGCTGGATCCGCAGGCGGCTGTTGCGCGTGGCCTTGCGGTCGGCGGGGAAGGCGTCCGAGTACATCGCCAGCAGCTCGGCATGGCCGAATTCGGCCAGCCCCATGGCCTCGGCCCAGTCGTCCATTGACGGCCGCTGGGTGCCAGGTTCGTGCGGCCGGATGACGAGGCCGGTCAATCGCCAGCGGGGGTCCCCGCGTTGGCGGGCCAGTGCGCGCACCCGATCGACCACGGCGTGGTGGGCGCGGCGCAGCGCCACGGCGCCGTCCTGCGGGTGCAGGCCCAGATAGCGGCTGGCCGCGTGTTGCCGCGGCAGGCCCTCGGCCAGGGCGCGCAGGTAGGCCAGGTGGTGGCTGCCCAGCTTGGCCGGCGCGCTGTTGGCATTGCCGCTTGTGCTGCTGGCGATGGCACTGAGCGTGCCCCCGTTGTGCTTGTAAGTGCTTGTGGCCATTGGCTTTGCCTCTGCCCAGGTCTTTGGCAGTCGAATTTGAACACTATTTTTGCCACTCAGATAATTACACTTATCTGATGGTTATTAGGTCAATGAATGGCACTCTAGCAGACTGCAGGGTCGGTGGGCAGGCGCAGCCGATGGTGTGGGCCTGGGCGCAATGCCAACACGTTCAACGCGGATCAGGGTGGGGCGCTGCGGGGACGCGTGCAAGCTTGCGCAGGGCATCAGCCCTGGGTCGCGAGTTGGGACTGGACCCAGCGCAGCAGATCGCCTGCGGACATCGCACCCGACTGGCGTGCCACTTCCTTGCCGCCACGGAAGAGGATCAGGGTGGGGATGCTGCGGATGGCGTACGTCGCGCTGGCCCGCGGACTGGCTTCGGTGTCCAGCTTGGCAAACCGCACGTCAACGAGTTGAGCAGCGGCGTTGGCGAAGTGCGGCGCCATCATCTTGCAGGGGCCGCACCACTCGGCCCAGAAGTCCACCAGCACGGGCAGTTCGGTGTGCGCCACAAAAGCGGGCAGGGTGGCATCGGTCAGAGTGGCCGGCTTGGGCGCCATCAGTTCGGCACCGCAGCGGCCACACACCGGCTGCTCACGGAGACGCGCATCGGGCACCCGGTTGGTCGTGGCGCAGGCGGGGCAGACGAGGTTCATGGTCAGGCCCCCGCGCGTGCGCCCAGCTTGCGCACGATGGTTTCCATCAGACACCACTTGGTCAGTGCGCTCTGCAACAGGTTGGCCCCGACGAAGGCGGTGAAGGCCAGCCACCATGGGCTGACGAAGACCGGGCTGCCGGGAATGCCCAGCGCAAGTGACAGCAGGATGAAGGTGCCGGCGACGAGGCGGACGATTTGCCAGGAAGTCATGTGTTTGCTCCTTGAGGGGTAAGGGTGGAAGCGGTGGCTGGGGCGAGCGTTGGCACTTCGGTGTCGCCGGCCCCGGTGATCGCGGCCAGTCTCGTCAAACGCGTCGCAGCCCTGCACGCCAAAGGTTTCGGCCAGCGTGCTCTGCACGCTGGAGACGAAGTGGCGGTTGCAGATGACAGTGGCCAACAGCGCGGGTGGAATGCCCAGGTAGCAGGTCGGGCAACACCGTGTGGCACCAGACGGCGACTGCGTGCGGCGTCGGCTGGGCACGCAGGGCAGGCC
>JANOBL010000876.1:0-6700 GCA_031411635.1 Betaproteobacteria bacterium | reverse complement strand
GTGACGGCAAATATCGCAAACGTGTATTCCCCTGTGACCGACCGGGCAATGCCGATGGGCAGGAACCCGGTCGCGGTGATCAAGGTGCCGGTCAGCATCGGCATCGAGGTCACGTCGTAGGCGTAGGTGGCCGCAAACATCTTGTCGTGGCCCTCTTCCAGCTTGCGCACCATCATCTCCACTGCAATGATCGCGTCGTCCACCAGCAAGCCCAGCGCGATGATCAGCGAGCCCAGCGAGATCTTGTGCAGGCCCACGCCCCAGTAGTACATGGTCACAAACGTGATCGCCAGCACCAGCGGGATCGTGATGCCCACCACCATGCCGGGCCGGATGTCCAGCCGCAGCGGCTTGGTGTGCAGGCCCAGCGCGATAAAGCTCACCGCCAGCACCACCACCACGGCTTCGATCAGCACGCGCACAAACTCGCCCACCGATTTGGACACCGCCGCCGGTTGGTCCTGCACCCGCGACAGCGTGATGCCGGCCGGCAGATCGGCGCGGATGGTTTCGATGCGAGTTCGCAGCGCATCGCCCAGCGCGATGATGTCGCCGCCCTTGGCCATCGCCACACCCAGCGCGATCACCTGCTGGCCCTGGTGCCGCACCTTGACGGCGGGTGGATCGACCACGCCCCGGCGCACATCGGCGATGTCGGCCAATTGCAGCGTGCTGGCCACACCGGTGCTGGCATTGATGGCGCGGATCGGCAGACGCTTGAGGTCGTCGACGCTGCGGAAAGCGCCCGCCACCCGGACCTGGAAATTCTGCGTGCCGGCGTCCAGCAGGCCGGCGCCTTCCACCGCGTTTTGCGCGGCCAACTGGGCCAGCACCTGGTTCATGTCCAGCCCCAACTGGGCCAGGCGTTTTTGCGAGATCTCGACAAAGATTTTCTCGGCCTGCGCGCCAAAAACTTCCACCTTGGCCACATCGGGCACACGCAGCAACAACGAGCGCACGCTCTCGGCAAAAACACGCAGTTCCTCGTCGCTGAAACCATCGGCCGACAGCGCAAAGATCGAGCCGTAGACATCGCCAAAATCGTCGTTGAAGACCGGGCCGATCACGCCTTGCGGCAGGCTGGCGCGCATGTCGGCGATGCGTTTGCGGGCCTGGTACCAGCTATTGGGCACCTCCTTGGGCGGCGCGCTGTCTTTCAGCTCGATGAAGGTCAGTGATTCGCCGGGCTTGGTGTAGCTGCGGATGGTGTCGGCTTGCGGCACCTCTTGCAGCGTGCGCTCGATGCGGTCGGTCACCTGCTCGGCGATCTGCTGCGCGGTGGCACCGGGCCAGAAGGCCTGCACCACCATCGCGCGGAACGTGAACGGCGGGTCTTCGTCCTGGCCGAGCTGAAAGTAGGCCGCCACGCCAAGCACCATCAGCACCACCATCAGGTAGCGCGTGAGTGCCGGGTGTTGCAGCGCCCAGCGCGAGATGTTGAAACGGGACGGGCTGTAGCCCAGGGTGGCGCTGTCGCTCATGGTGGGGCTTTCCGGGCCGGTCAGCGCGTGGCTGGCAACGTGGCGGCCTGGGCCGTGGGCAGGGCGTCGGATACCGGGGTTGGTGCCGTGGCCGGTGGCTTCGGCGCCAGCGTCGCGCTGGCCAGCCCGGTGGGCTCGCCAGGCTCGGCATACCAGCGCACTTTCTGGCTCTCGGTCAGTGCATGCACACCGGCGGTCACCACCACCTCGCCCGGCGCCAGGCCGGCGGCTATCAGCACCAGGTTGCCATCGGCACCGGCAATCTGCACCGGCAGTGCACGCACCGTCATCGTGGCACTGTCCACCCGCCAGACCTTGGACTGGCCACCCTGCTCAAACACCGCCGGCAGCGGCAGCTTGATCACGCCGGCCACCACCGGCGCATCGACCAGCACACTGGCGGTCTGGCCTAAACGAAGTGCGGTGGCGCCGATATCGGCCTTGACCAAAAAGGTGCGGGTGCTGGGATCGGCAGCGGCTGCCACCTCGCGCACCGTGGCCGGCAGCAGTTTGTCGCCCGCGCCCCAGGGCTTGAGCTTCAGCGCACCGGGCTTGCCCAGCAGCGCGCGCAAGGCGCCGGCGCGGTCTTCGGGCACGCTGAACACCGCGTCGCGTGGCCCGTCCAATGCGATGCGCAGCACCGGGCTGCCAGCGCTCAATACCGCGCCGGGCTCGGCATCCACCGCGGTGACCACGCCCGACACATCGGCCGTTAGCACCGCGTAGCCGGCCTGGTTGTTCTGCACCCCGGCCTGGGCCCGGGCTTGGTCTGCCTGGGCGCGGGCGGCTTTCAGCGCGGTTTCGCGGCGCTCCAGTTCCATGCCGCTGATGAAGCCCTGGTCACGCAACTCCTTGTAGCGCTTGAACTCGGCCTCGCTCAATGCCAACTGGGCCGCGGCGTTGTTGAGCGCGGCGCGCGCCACGTCCTGGCCCAGTTTCAAGTCGCTGGCGTCGATGTGTGCCAGCGCCTGGCCGGCCTTGACTGAATCGCCCAGGTTGACCAAACGCCGTACCAGCTTGCCCGCGACGCGGAACGACAGCCGGGATTCGGTGCGTGGGCGGATCTCGGCCGCGTATTCATGCTGCAGGCCGCTGCTGTCGGTTTTGACGGTCAGCGTGCGCACCGCACGGACCGGCTCTTCGGCCGGGGGTTTGGGCGCGCAGGCCAGCAACAGGGGCAGGGCCAGCAATGGCAGCAGGTGGTGGCGCATGGCAGGTTGAACCTTGGTGGTGGCTGCCTGGTACCCCAGGCATATTAATGACTGACTGGTCAGTAATATAGGATTCTGCCTGATCGGTGTCAATCGGTTGTGGGCAGGCCGGCGCCGGTCCGGCAGGTCGGCCTGATCAACGGACAATCCGGCCGGTGAGCGTTGATCACTATGAAAACTTTCCGGTTGCGTCGATCCTGTGCCCACCCGCGCTGCGCGGGCCGGTGCAGGCGATCTACCACTTTGCCCGTACCGCCGATGACCTGGCCGACGAGGGGGATTCGCCAGCGTCGCAGCGCCTGGCCGAGCTGGCGATGTACCGCCACGCACTGGCCGCAGCCGACGCCGGCCAGGTGCTACCCGGACCCTGGCCCGGTGTGTTCGGGCCTTTGTCCCGGGTGCTGCACAGCCACCACCTGCCGCTGCCGCTGCTGCAGGATTTGCTGTCCGCTTTTGAGCAAGACACCGGCAACCCACAGTACGCCGACCGGGCCGAGCTGCTGGACTACTGCCGCCGCTCGGCCAATCCGATCGGCCGGCTGATGCTGCACCTGGCTGGCATGGAGGATGCACTGTCGCTGGCGCAATCGGACGCGGTGTGCAGCGCCTTGCAACTGATCAACTTCTGGCAAGACCCTAGCGTGGACCTGCCGCGTGGCCGCCACTATGTGCCGTTGGCCGATGCCCAGCGCCACGGCCTGACGCTGGACGCACTGCAAGCCGGCCCCGACAGCCCCGCCACCCAGGCCTTGCTGCGTGAGCTGTGCGGCTGGGCCGCCGAGCTGATGCAGCAAGGCGCGCCGCTGGCCTGCCGTTTGCCCGGCCGGCTGGGCTGGGAGTTGCGGCTGGTGGTGCAAGGCGGTTTGCGCATCCTTGAGAGAATCGGCCAGATGCACTACCGCACCCTGGGCCAGCGCCCTGCCCTGTCTGCCCGTGATCTGCCTGTGTTGCTGTGGCGTGCGCTGCGCATGCGGGCCTCGGCGCCCACACCCGGCTTTGCGCTGGTTTGAGCCAGGCACGATGAATCCGCAGCAGTATGTGCAGGACAAGGCGGCCGCCAGCGGCTCGTCGTTTTATTACGCGTTTTTGTTCCTGCCACCGCCCCGGCGTGCCGCGATCACCGCGTTTTACGCGTTTTGCCGCGAGATCGACGATGTGGTCGACGAGCTGCGCGACGCCGGTGTGGCCGCCACCAAGCTGGCCTGGTGGCGGCAAGAGGTGGCCAAGAGCTTTGCCGGCAGCGCGTCGCACCCGGTGATGCAGGCGCTGATGCCGCACACCGGGCTGTACGGCATCACCGACGACCATTTGCTGACGGTGATCGAAGGCTGCCAGATGGACCTGGACCAGACCCGCTACCTGGATTTCCCGGGCCTGCAGCGCTACTGCCACCGGGTGGCCGGTGTGGTGGGCGAGGTGGCGGCGCGCATCTTTGGCCACACCCAGCCCGCCACGCTGGATTACGCGCAGCGGCTGGGCCTGGCGCTGCAGCTCACCAACATCATCCGCGACGTGGGCGACGATGCCCGCCTGGGCCGCATCTACTTGCCGATGGCCGAGCTGCAGCAGTTTGATGTCAAGGCCCATGAGTTGCTCAAGCGCGAAGCACCCTGGGGCTACAGCGAGCGTTTCAGTGCACTGATGCGCTTCCAGGCCGCACGCGCCCACCGCAGCTATGACGAGGCGCTGGCGCTGCTGCCCGAGGCCGACCGCGTGGCGCAAAAGTCCGGCCTGATGATGGCCAACATCTACCGCTGCCTGCTGCGCGAGATCGAGGCCGATGGCTTCCAGGTGCTGCACCAGCGCACCTCGCTGACGCCGCTGCGCAAGCTGTGGATCGCGCTGCTGACGCATTGGCGCGGCCGGTGAGTGGCGCGGCTCGGCCTGCACCACGTGTAGCCGTGGTGGGCGCAGGCTGGGCCGGGCTGGCCGCTGCGGTCAACCTAGTGCAACGCGGCGCCCAGGTCACGCTGCTGGAGATGGCGCCGCAGCCCGGTGGCCGGGCGCGCCAGGTCAGCACCCGCACTGGCAACTTTGACAACGGCCAGCACATCCTCATCGGCGCTTACCGCGCAACGCTGGGCTTGATGCGCCAGGTGGGTGCCGATCCCGACGCCCTGCTGCTGCGCCAGCCGTTGGCGCTGGCCTACCCGGATGGGCAAGGCCTGCGCCTGCCGGCCGGGCCACCGCTGCCGGCATTCGTGGGGGCGGTGCTGCGCAACCGCGACTGGCTCTGGCTGGCGCGTGCAGCGCTGCTGCGGGCGGCTGCTGGCTGGTGGTTGAGCGGCTTTCGCTGCGCACCGGGTTGGACAGTGCAGCAGCTCTGCCAGGGTTTGCCGGCGGCGGTGCAGCAAGACCTGATAGCGCCGCTGTGCGTGGCCGCGCTCAACACCGCTGCGCCGCAGGCCAGCGCCCAGGTCTTTTTGCGGGTGCTGCAGGACGCGCTGTTCAGCGGCCGTGGCAGCGCTGACCTGCTGTTGCCACGCGTGCCTCTGTCATCCTTGCTGCCCGCACCAGCCTGGGCCTGGCTGCAATCGGCCGGTGCGTTGTGCCAGACCGGACGCCGTGTGCTGGCGCTGGACCGGACCGACGCAGGCTGGTTGGTGGACGGCGAGCCCTTTGACCAGGTGCTGCTGGCTTGCAGCGCCATCGAGGCGGCCCGGCTGGCAGCGCCACACCAACCCGTCTGGGCCGCGCGTGCGGCGGCGTTGCGCTACCAACCCATCGTCACCGCCTACCTGGCCGATCCTGGTCTGCGCCTGCCGCTGCCCATGCTGGCATTGCGGGCGGACCACCTGTCACCCGCGCAGTTTGTTTTCGATTTGCAGGCGCTGGGCACCGCGCCGGCCTGTTTTGCGTTTGTCGTCAGCGGCGCAGAACGCTGGTTGAACGACGGCCTGACCGCCTGCGGCCAAGCCGTGCTGGCGCAAGCCCGCCAAGCCTTCCCCGGGGCGTTTGCCGGGCACTACACCCAGGTGCTGCGCCACATCGCGATCGAGCGCCGCGCCACCTTTGCCTGCACCCCCGGGCTGGACCGGCCGCCGCAACAAATCCAACCCGGCTTGCTGGCCGCTGGCGACTACATCGAAGGCCCCTATCCAGCCACGCTGGAAGGCGCGGTGCGCAGCGGCCAGGCCGCGGCGGCAGCCATCGTCTGACCCCCAGAACGCAGCGCAGCACGCACCACGATGCCAATGCGCGTTTCGCCATGCAAAATAGGCCACGCTTCTGGACATCAAGATGACGATCAAAAAAGAAGGGCTGAGGCCGGCGATACAGGTGATCGAGCGCATGTTTTCGCTGCTCGATGCGCTGGCCTCGCACCAGGACCCGGTGTCGCTGAAGGAACTCAGCGCCACCACCGGCTTGCACCCGTCCACCGCGCACCGCATCCTCAACGATCTGGCGATCGGCCGGCTGGTGGACCGGCCCGAGGCCGGCAGTTACCGGCTGGGCATGCGGCTGCTGGAGCTGGGCAACCTGGTCAAGGCCAGGCTGGATGTGCGCGATGCCGCGCTTGGGCCGATGCGCGAACTGCACAAGTTCACCCACCAGCCGGTGAATTTGTCGGTGCGCCAGGGCGACGAGATTGTCTACATCGAGCGCACCTACAGCGAGCGCTCGGGCATGCAGGTGGTGCGGGCCGTGGGTGGGCGGGCGCCGCTGCATTTGACATCGGTGGGCAAGCTGTTTCTGGCCCACGAAGACCCGCAGCGGGTGCGCGCCTATGCCACCCGCACCGGGCTGGCCGGCCACACCCGCAACAGCATCACCGACCTTGCGCGGCTGGAGCGCGAACTGGCCACCGTGCGGGCTACGGGCTGCGCGCGCGACGACGAAGAGCTTGAGCTGGGCGTGCGCTGCATGGCTGCCGGCATCTACGACGACCAGTCGAAGCTGATCGCCGGCCTGTCGATCTCCGCCCCGGCGGATCGGCTGGAGGAAAGCTGGCTCCAGCGACTGAAGGACACCGCCGCGCAGATATCAACGGCGCTCGGTTATCGGGAA
>JANOBL010000875.1:0-7269 GCA_031411635.1 Betaproteobacteria bacterium | reverse complement strand
GCTGTTCACCCTTGCGTGTGTCAACCGGGATGGCCTCGTAGTGCAGACCGGCCTCCTCGAGAAACAGCGACACCTTCCTCGGATTCGGGGCGAGCGAGTAGTAGTACTTCAGCATGCAGCCTCCTGGCGAAGGCCGATTATGCATTATGCAGAGACCGTGTGCCGCTCAACCCGAGCGACGCCCATGACAGGGCCGGAAGCCCTAGTCCACTGAATCATTGAAATGGATGGTGGGGACCGGCGAGCCGGGATGCAGTGCGAGGCGCAAAGCGCAGCGATACCCGACGTATCGCGAGCATTTGCAACGCGGCAATGCGCCCGGATTCGACGGGACAGCACCAGCCGATTTCAATGATTCAGTGGACTAGCGGTACCCCGCGTCAGCGCGAGCGTGGCGCGCGCGCTTTTGCCCTGGCGGATGTTGCCTTGGCTGTCTTGTTGGCGGTTTTGGCCGCCCCAGCCGCCGCCTTTGTGGCACCGGCCCCCTTGGGCACTGCTTTGGGCTTTGAAGTTGCCGGTGGGGGCACCACTTCTGCCGGGGACGAACCCCAGGCGCCATGATGCTCGAGCATCTCGATCAGATGCTCGGCGCCACTCAGAATGTGACGGTGCATCAAAGACCGGACCGCCTCGGCGTCTTTGACACGAATGGCATTCATGATGATCGGGTGATACTCGACCGCCTCCTCGAGCTGTCCTTCGATGTCGGCATAGAAGCGGTTCGGCAACTGCTTGACCAGGCTGCCCATCAGCAGCGCAAGGCGCGGCGATTCGGCTGCCAGGTTGATCGTACGATGGAACTGATGGCCAAGGCTGGCAGCCAAGGCCCGGTCATTGGCGGTCACGGCGCGCTCGTGCTCGACATGCACAGCCTGCATCTTGGCGAGATCAGCCTTGGACATGCGCTTCGCCGCGCGGGCCGCGAGTTCCCCGCCGACGGTCGCCTGGGCCCAGAACAAGTCAAGGAGATCTGCCTTGCTGAAGCTGTTGACGACGAAGCCGCGCCGCGGAATCAATCGAACAAAGGACTCGCTTTGAAGCAGCAGCAGACCCTCTCGCACCGGCGTCGTGCTGACGTTGAGCGATTTTGCAATCGCGTCGATGCGCAGGAACTCACCCTTGCTGAGCTTGCCCGAAATGATCTGCTCGCGCAGGTGGGAGGCCACAGACTCGGAAAGCTGCAACTGACCAGCATGGGCGGGGTGAAAGTTCGAATTGAGTAGCAAGTGCGGCTCCCCCGAATGGTTGATGTCGCTGGTGATCCTGGAATGGGCCGGATTTTCCGTGTGCGCTCCTCGTGTGTCTCCAATGGTCAATTCAGTGCGGATCCAGCCCCAGCGCAGCCGTGATCATAGCGTCGTAGCGTAGCCGCCATCCACGGGCACAACCGCCCCGGTGACGTACGCGCCGGCTTTGGACGCCAGGTAGATGGCCGCGCCCGCCATGTCGGAAGGCCCAGTGAGCCGCTTCAGGGGGATCGGCTCCACCATGGCCTCGAGCCCTTTGCGCTCGAGCGTGCCGGCCAGCATCTTGCTGGGGAACATGCCTGGCGCAATGACGTTGGCCGTGATGTGCTGCGCGGCAAGCTGGCTGGCAAGGTGAAGCGTCAGTTGGTGGACTGCCGCCTTGCTGCTGGTGTAGGCGTAGGTCTCGTGGCGCGGGATGTGAAAGGCGTCGATCGACCCGACGTTGATGACCCGCGCTGGATCGTCGGCCGTGGCGCCCGCAGCCAGCAGCGGCACAAATTCCTTGACCAGGAAGAAGGTGCCCTTGACGTTGAGGTCGAAGACCTTGTCCCAGCCTGACTCCGGATACTCGGCAAGCGGCGCCGACCAGATCGCGCCGGCGTTGTTGATCAGCACGTTCAGCTTCTTCTCTTGCTGCGAGTACTGCGCGACCAAGCGACGACGGTCCTCAGCCGAGGCCACGTTGCAGGGCAGCGCCTTGCAATGGCCGTAGGCGCTCAGCGCCTTCGCCGTCTCGTTGCAGCTTTCAATATCGCGAGAACTCACGTAGACCCGCGCGCCAGCCTTGACGAAGGCCTCGGCGATGGCCTTTCCAATACCGCGGCTGCCGCCCGTGATAAGCACGGTCTTGTCGGCCACGCCGAACAGCTCCTGGATGACATTCATGGCTTGCTCCTGTCAGATCGAGATTTTTGGAAAGTTCAGCACAGCGAGAGAGTGGCTCCCCCGTCCAACTGGATCACCTGCCCGGTAATGAATCCGGCAAGCTCGGAGGCAAGGAACGCCACGGTGGCGCCAAGCTCCTCGGGTCGGCCAGCACGTTTGAGCGGAACGAGTTCGACGCGTTTCTGCAGATTGTGAAACTGCGAGAACGTGGGCGTGAGCACGGTTGCAGGCGCAACAGCGTTGACCGTGACGCCGCGCTCGGCAAGTTCCATCGCAAGGTGCTTGAGGGCCGCCTGCACGCCGGCGCGAAAGATGGTGGAGATCGCATGCCGGGGCAAGGGCTGCTTCACGCTCGCCGACGTGATCGCCACGATGCGCCCCCAGCCCGCCGCAGCCACCAGCGGCGCCAGCTTGCGCAACACCAGCAACGCACCGTGCAACTGCTGTTGGTAACCCTGGTCCCAGCGCGCCTGTTCCGTCTCGTCGAGAAAATCGCGCATCGGGCTGGGCGGCCGTGGCGTGTTCAGCACTAGGATTTGCGCCCCGCCCAGGGTGACAACCGAAGCGGCAAGCGCATCGACGTCGGCCTCTCTCGTGATATCGCCGGGATGGATTTCCACCGAGACGCCAAAGCGGCGCTGCAAGCCGTCGCGCGCGTGCTCAAGCCGCTCGCGATCGCGGGAGAACAGAACCAGGTCCACCTTCTCGGCCGCAAGTGCTTCGGCAGCCGCACCACCCAGTGCGCCTGTGCCTCCGATGACGACAGCTCGACGCCCGGCAATGCCTAAATCCATGATGCCTGACCTTCCTTCATTGGACAAACGTTGTCATTGGACAAACATTGCATGATGCATAATACTTTAACCGCGCCAACCTGCGCTGTCTACGGGCCCCTAACGCCCGCCAACCCTGACGGGGGCGCGTTGCGCTCCCGGACACACCCGCCACCAAACCCTTCTTCTCGGAGGAACATGAACGACGAAACTCTTACCCTCGAGCGCGCCGTGGCGAACTTCGTGGTCCGTTTCGGTATTGAGAACATTGACAACGAAGCCTTGGGCACTGCAAAGGCCTTGATCAAGGACCAGCTCGCGCTGCAACTCGGCGCGTCGCAGTTGCCCTGGTCGCGCCAGGTGCGCAGCTTTCTTCGCAAGCCGCGTCCGGGCCGCTCCACCGTCGCGGCCGAGGGCACGCGCATGGACGCCGCCGACGCGGCCTACCTCAACGCCACCTACGGCCACGGCTTCGAATACGACGACGTGGCCGGCAACGCCCACCCGGGCTGCTGCGTTGTTCCGGTGGCGCTGGCTGTTGCCGAGGACGTGGGCGCCACGCTCGAGCAGATGGTGGTTGCCATGGTCGTCGGCTATGAAGTCTACGTACGCATTGGTCGCATCGGCTCGCCGGACCTGCTGAACAACGGCTGGCAGCCGCACTCGGTACTGGCCAATTTCGGCGCCGCCGCAGTAGCAGCCAAGCTCTACGGCTTCGACGTCGAGCAGACCCACCATGCGCTGGCGATTGCGATGAGCCATTGCTCAGGCACCACCGAGTACACCTCCACCGGCGGCTCGATCAAACGCGTGCATGCCGGCATTGGCGCCCGCAACGGCATCGAGTCGGCCGAACTCGCCCGCGCCGGCATCACCGGGCCGCGACGCTACCTGACCGGCAACAAGGGCTTCTACCGCACCTTCATCCGCAAGGTCATCGGGGACGCGGCCGGCAGCGAGTTCGGGCTGGACCAGCCCCTGCAACTCAAGAAAATGTGGATCAAGGCCTACTGCTGCTGCGGGGCCAACCATCCCTACATCGACGCGATGGCAATGGTGCAAGCCCGCGCCGCCGACATCGTGGCCGTGGACACCAACATCCAGACCATGACCGACGCCTGCGTCGGCTTGAAAAACGAGAACTGCTACTCACCGCGCAATATCGAGGAGTTGCAGTACGCGTTGCCGGTGCAAATGGCGCTGGCGGCGTTGGGCAAGGGCAACGGTTACGCCACGCACCGCAGCTTCCTGCAAGGCGATCTGAAGCTCGGTGAAGACTCCGAAGTCATCCGCCTCGCACGCAAGGTCAAGCTCAGTGTCTCCGCTGAACTTGACCAACGCTACGTCCGCGACTTTGCTGCCGACCTGACCGTGCACTTCCGCGACGGCAGCAGCCAGCACATCTTTCTCGACCGGGCCAAGGGCATGCCGAGCAACCCGTTCACGCCCGAGGAGCATCGCGCCAAATTGAGCGAGCTGGCCTACGTGGTCATCGGCAAGCCGCAGGCAGATCGCTTGTTCGACCTGGTCGAACGCCTCGAGCCCAACATGCCGGTGAACGATCTGGCATCGCTGCTTCGCGTCACGCCAAGTTCGCAGGCCTGAGCGTCATGAACATCGGCTACATTGGCCTTGGCAATATGGGGGCTGCGCTGGCCAGGCGGCTGCAGCTCGCCTCGCCGCTGCACGTCTACGACCTGAACCCGACCGCGGTGCAACGGATGGTGGACAAGGGTGCGGCCGCGAGCCCCGGCTTGGCACAGCTCGCTGCGCACTGCGACGTGATCTTGCTGTGCCTGCCCACGTCAGACCATGTGCGTACCGCCATCTGGGGCGAGCATGGCCTGCTCCCCAGCCTCAAGCCCGGGACGCTGATCATCGACCAGACCACCGGCGATCCGATCGCCACCCGCGCGATGGCCGTCGATCTTGCGAAGCTGGGCGTGGACCTCGTCGATGCCCCCGTCAGCGGCGGCGCACAAGGTGCAGATGGCGGCACCATTGCAATCATGGTCGGCGCCGCGCCCGAGCAGTACGCGCGCGCACTTCCGATCCTGGGTAAGATCAGCCCGAACGTGTTCCACGCCGGCGGCGTCGGTGCCGGGCAGGTGATCAAGCTGGTCAACAACATGCTCTCGGCGGCGCAACGCATGCTCACCTTCGAAGGCGTGGCGCTTGCGGCGAAAAACGGCATCGATCCCCAGCGAGCCTGCGAGATCCTGCTCTCCGGTGGGGCGAAAAACGCGTTCCTCGAGAAGTTCATGGTCTCGCACATCCTGAAGGGCAATCTGTCGCCCGGCTTCACGCTCGGACTCATGCACAAGGATGTACGCCTGGCGTGCGATCTCGGCAGCAGCTCGGGCGTGCCGATGTTCTACGGCAACCTGACGCGAGAGCTCTATCAGATGTGCATCAGTGAGATGGGTCCAGGGGCCCAGGTGCACACCGCAGCCCTGATGGTGGATCGCCTGGCGGGCACGCAAGTCGTACCCAACAAGATGCGCGTACCGGACACCGAGGTCTGATCGCAGACGCAGGCCGTGCCACATCGACCAACAACCTGCTAACGACACGACAAGGAATCGATCATGAAAGTTGGATTCATTGGCCTGGGCAAGATGGGCCAGGGCATGGCGCGCAACCTGCTGAAGGCAGGTGTGTCGCTGATGGTGTACGACGCCAACCCCGCGGCCGCCAAGCCGTTGACGGATTCCGGCGCCCAGGGCGTGGCCAGCGTGGCGGAACTGGCGCGCCAGGTTGACGTGCTCTTCACGTCCTTGCCCGGGCCGGTGCAGGTCGAGGAGGTGATTCTCGGCGCGAACGGTGTCATGGCGAACATGAAGCCCGGCTTGGTGCTGTTCGAGCTGTCGACCAGTTCGCTGGCACTCAACCGCCGCATCCATGCGGCGTTCAAGGAACGTGGCGCCTCAATGCTCGACGCGCCCGTCAGTGGCGGCCCCACAGGTGCCGCATCCGGCGATCTGGCGCTGTGGGTGGGAGGCGACAAGCAGGTCTTCGATCGGCACTTCGAGCTGCTCAGCGCCATGGGTGACAAGGCCAGCCACGTCGGGCCCATCGGGTCCGGCACCGTGGCCAAGCTTTCGCACAACGTGCTGGGCTACATGTTCCTGGCGTCGATGGCCGAAGTGTTCTCGATGGCCGTCAAGGCCGGGATGGACCCGCTCGATCTCTGGGAGGCTATGTGGCTGGGCTTGGTGGGAAGGGGCTCACCGATGAACTCGCTGGTGAATCAGTTCCTGCCGGGCAAGTTCGAGACGCCGGCCTTTGCCCTGAAGCTGGCACACAAGGATGTGATGCTGGCCACCAACATGGCCAAAGAACTCGGGGTGCCGATGCGCCTGGCCAACCTGACGCTCGAAGAGATGACCGAGGCGCTGGCCCGCGGATTTGGCGAGCAGGATTCGCGTGCTTACATGAAGCTGCAACTCGAACGTGCGGGAGTCAAGATCGCGGTCGACCCCGAGCGACTGAAGCAGGCCGTCGACAAGGCCAACAGGAAGTGACCTGACTTCGTCATCGCCAAGGAGTGAGAGCTTGAGAAGGAATCCAATGCACCCGCGTGAGACCCAAGAAGGCGTCCGATCTAGGCGCAAAGCGCGGGCGGGCCGGTGGCCCGAGCCAGAGGCTCGGTCCTTCGCCAGGCACAAACAGTCCGTTTGGACTGTTTGTGTCCGGGCTCAGCCCGGCGAGCGTTTGCAGAGACTAGCGGGCGTCTTCTGAGGCCTCACCCTGCGGGCCGGGGTACCCAGGGGCACAGGCGGGCGTTGCGACCCTTGCCCTGGCGTTAGCCAGGGCTGCGGTCCGCGCCTACTCCTGTGCCCTTGGCCACCCCGGCGCGGGCGCATTGGATCCCTTCTCAAGCTCTGAGCCGCGGGCTTGCGGTCCGGCCTGTGTGGACCTTCTTTTTTTGACGTTATTTATTTTTCAGGAGCTTCGTGATGCCCCAGTACCACCCCCCGATTCGCGACATTCAGTTTTTGCTGCACGAGGTGCTGGACGCGGTGACCCTGCTCAAGACCTTGCCAGCCCATGCCGACAGCGACGCCGGCACGCTGAACGCGGTGCTGGAGGAAGCCGGCAAGTTTGCCGCCGAGGTGACCGCGCCGCTGAACCTGTCGGGCGACGCCGAGGGCTGCACGCTGGACCGGGCCACGCACGAGGTGAGTGCGCCCAAGGGCTTCAAGCAAGCCTATGCACAATATGTGCAAGGCGGCTGGCCGGCGTTGAGCTGCGACCCGGCTTACGGCGGCCAGGGCCTGCCGCTGGTGCTGAACCAATGCCTGCACGAAATGCTGAACTCGGCCAACCAGGCCTGGACCATGTACCCGGGGCTGTCGCACGGC
>JANOBL010000874.1:0-2242 GCA_031411635.1 Betaproteobacteria bacterium | reverse complement strand
CCTGGATCGAGCCCGGCACGGTGGCGTCCGAGACGATCTCGCTGCCCCTGTTGTTGTGCACCAGGGCCAGTCCCTGCAGCCGCATGCCCATGCGGTCGGCGTCGGCCGACACCCGGGAGTCGGTGGCAAAAAAGGCCGCGATCGCGGCGGCGTCAAAGTGATAGTCCTGCGGGCCCAGCACCACGCGGATCGCGCTGCGGTCGGTGGCCGGCGGTCGAGGCAGCCGCCGGCCCATTGGCGCTGCGGTGTTCTGCAGCGGCAGCGTGGCCAGCACAAGCTTGTCGCCGGCGGCCAGTGACCGCCCGCTTGATGGACCCCCCAAACCACCCAGCCGCGCCCGCGTGTAAGTGGCAGCGCTGCCCAGCACCGCGGGCACCGCCAAGCCTCGCACGGCCACCACGCCAGCGCGGGCCGCGCGCGGCGCGCCGATTTGCAGCATGTCGCCGCGCTGCAGCGTGACGCTGCGCCAGGCGTCAAGTTGCTTGCGCTCGCCGTTGGCGCGCATCAGGGTCAGCGGGCAGTCGCCGGCAACACCAAGCTGCACCGGCCCGTCGACCGCCTTCAGCGTGGGCCCGTTGACAAAAAACTCGATCGCTGCAGCGCCTTCGGGATTGCCAACCAGCGCATTGGCAATGCGCAGCAGCGCCGGGCTCAGCGCGCCGGCACGGGGCACACCAATGCAACGCCAGCCGCTGCGGCCCAGATCCTGGATCGTTGCCAGCGCGCCGGGGGAGACGATCTCCAGCGTCGTGGTCGCCGCCGCGGCCGTGGTTGTCGTCGTGGTCATGGTCGGGTCTCCAGCCAGGCGGCTGCTGTCAGCTCACCGGCAGCTATCGCCGCTTCAAGTTCGGCAAAGCGCTGCGCGTTGATGGCCTCGAATCGCACGCTGTCGCCCGGGGCCAGCAGCGCGGGCTGGGCCGCTGCGGCATCAAACAGCGGCACCGGACAGCGCCCGATCAACTGCCAGCCGCCCGGGCTCAACCACGGGTAGATCGCAGTCAGGCTGCCGGTGATGGCCACCGACCCGGCCGGCACCCGCAGCCGGGGCTCGCGCCGGCGCGGCATGCCCAAGCCCGGCGGCAAATCGCCCATGAACGGGAAGCCGGGCATGAAGCCGATCATGTAGACGCTGACCTCGGTGCTGGCATGCAACTGCACCACCGCATCGGGCGCCAGGCCGGTGGCCGCCGCCACGTCGGCCAGGTCGGCGCCAAAATCGCCGCCGTAACACACCGGCAGCCGCCAGCGGCGCCCGGCTGCCACCGGCGCTTGCTGGGCTTGCTGCAGCAAGGCCAGCAGCGCCGGGTCCAGCGCCGAGCGGCCGGTCTGCAGCGGGTCGTACAACACGGTGAGCGAGCGGAAGGTGGGCATCGTCTCGATCACACCCGGCAACTCGCCGCGGGCCAGCGCCGCCTGCAACACCTGGTCAAGTGCGCGCACGCGGGCCACCAGGTCGGCCGCGATCCGGTCGCCAAATTCAATCGTCACCGCGCCGTCGCCGGCATCCAGCAGGCGCGCGGTCACGGCGTCACCTCGCCCTGGCCCAGCGACGTGAACATCGACGCCGACGCCGCCCGCGCCGCCTGGTCGTAGCGCCCCGACAGCGTACGCAGCAGGCTTGCCACCTCGCCGAGCTGGGTGTTTTCTTCCGGCGTACCGGCAAAGCCCGGCATCAAACAGGTTTCGCGCACCTGGCGGTAGCGCTGGCAGGCGTCGCGGCCACGCTCGGTGGTGCGGAAAAACACCTCCTTGCCACGCTTGCTGCCTTCCAGCAGCCCCATGCCGACGAGCTTCTTCAATGCGTACGAAACCACATGGGTGTCCTCGACGTTGAGCACAAAGCAGATGTCGGCCAGCTTCTTCTCCAGGTCCTGGCTGTTGACGTGGTGCAACACCAGCACGTCCAGCGCCGCCATGTCGGGAAAACCGGCGGCGGTCATGCAGCGTGGCATCCAGCGTGAGTAGGCGTTGAAATAGATGGCCAGACCAAACTCCACTTCCGACAACTCTGGAGACTTGGCTGAGACGAGGTGCTGCGAGGTCACGATGCGATGGCCGGGCGCCGCCGGGGTGCGCGGTGCTGATGGCAGGGTGGGAAGCTTGGCAGGAGGGCGCTTCATCGTCGGTCCTTTGCTGGATTTCGACTTGTTGATGAGAGGGTGTTGACGAAATGAATGACACCCGCGCCCGGCCCGCAGGGTGAGGCCCCAAAACGGGCCAACTCGTCGTTGCAAATGCTCGC
>JANOBL010000873.1:0-9974 GCA_031411635.1 Betaproteobacteria bacterium | reverse complement strand
GGATACCTTCGGCCCGGTGGCTTGCTACCGGGCTTTTTTATTTGTCCGGATGACGCGCGCTGCGCGAGCGTCATCCTTCATGTCAATGCGTCATCGCCGCCAGCCGCTGCCGCAGCCCGGCCAGTCCGGCCAGCGCCGCCTCCCGACCCGCATCGATCGCGCGCTTCCTGGCCGTGAAATCGGCGCTCGACACCCCGGCCAGCCTAGGCCGCAACACCACATCGGCGTCCTTCAGCTCAAACTGGTTGATGCTCTTGCCCATGATTGCAAAGGTCTGCAGCAGCATCTTGAACGGATCGCCGGTGTTGTTGCCGTCGGGCGGTGACGAGATGTCCACCGCGATCACCAGCTCGGCGCCCATCTGGCGCGCAAAACGCACCGGCACCGGCGATACCAGGCCGCCGTCCACATATTCCCGGTTGCCGATCTTCACCGGCTGAAACACCGCCGGCACCGCGCTGGACGCGCGCACCGCCAGGCCCACGTCGCCGCCCTGGAACAACACGCCCAAGCCGCTGTCCAGATCGGTGGCGACGATGCCCAGCGGCATCGGCAACTGCTCGATGTTGCGGCCTCCGGTCTGCTCGCGCACATAGCGCGCCAAGGCCTCGCCGCGTATCAGGCCCCGGCCGGGGAAAGACCAATCGGTGATCGCCGACTCGTCCATCAACAGCGCCACCCGGGCCAGCTCGGTGCCCGGCCGGCCGGCGGCATACAGCGCGGCCACCAGGCTGCCGGCCGAGGTGCCCACCACCAGATCGGGCCGGATGCCGGCTTCTTCCAGCACCTGGATCACGCCGATATGGGCAAAGCCCCGGGCTGCACCACCGCCCAGCGCCAGGCCGATGCGCGGTGGACGAGGCGGTTTGGGCGGTGCGGGCGCCGCCACCGGCGATGTCGGCAATGGCGGGGCGGGCGGCGGTGTCTGGCAGGCGCTGAGCGCTGCGGCCGCTGCCAGGCCCAGCAGGCTGCGGCAAACATGTCGTCGGTTCATGGCCGATTGTAGGAAGCCACCGCAAGCCGCATTTCTTTATTCCAATAAAGCATTAGCCGACAACTAATTTGTAGTTCTCATTTATATAGATGCCCACTACAGTCGCGCCCTGATCGGGGCATGCTGCCCTGCAGCATTTATTGGGTGCGCATGGACTGGATTGCAATCGTCAGCGGGTTTGGCATCGGCGCCATCGTCGGCATGACCGGTGTGGGCGGTGGCTCGCTGATGACGCCGCTGCTGATCAGCGTGTTCAAGCTGAACCCGGCGGTGGCCATCGGCACCGACCTGTGGTTTGCCGCGATCACCAAGTCTGGCGGCGCGCTGGCGCACCACCGCCATGGCCATGTGGACTACCGCACCACCGGCATGCTGCTGGCGGGCAGCATTCCGGCCTCGCTGGCCACGATTGCGCTGATGCATTTCACCGGCATCACCAAGGGCTGGGCCAGTGCGCTGACGTTTTCGCTGGGCATCATGTTGCTGATCACCGCTGTGACGGTGGCCTACAAGGCGGCCTGGTATGCCGTCGGGCTGCGGCTGGAGCGCTGGCTGCCGGCACGCCGCAAGGCGCTGGTGACGGTGGCCTGCGGTGTGGTGCTGGGGGTGCTGGTGTCGCTGTCGTCGATTGGCGCAGGTGCGGTGGGTGCCACGCTGATCCTGCTGCTCAACCCGCGCTGGCCGGCGCAGCGGGTGGTGGGCACCGACATCGCGCATGCCGTGCCGCTGACCTTGGTAGCCGGCATCGGCCATGCCACCTTGGGCCATGTGGAGTGGCTGCTGCTGGGCTCGCTGCTGATCGGCTCGCTGCCAGGCATCTGGCTGGGTGCCCAACTGACAAAATCCATGCCCGAGCGGCTGGTGCGCGCGTTGCTGTGCGTGTCGCTGGTGACGGCTGGCCTGAAGGTCATCCATTGACGCTGTCCCAACCATTCATTCAAGACCACGATGTACGCCTACACCGACTTTGACCGCCAGTTTGTGCATGCCCGCGCAGCGCAATTCCGCGACCAGTTGCAGCGCCACCTGGCCGGCAGCCTGCCTGACGAAGACTTTCGGGCGCTGCGGCTGCAGAACGGCTGGTATGTGCAGCGCCACGCGCCGATGCTGCGTGTGGCCGTGCCTTATGGCGAGCTGAACAGCCGCCAGTTGCACACCTTGGCCGCCATCGCGCGCGAGCACGACCGCGACTACGGCCACTTCACCACGCGCCAGAACCTGCAATACAACTGGATCCCGCTGACCAAAGCCGCCGATGTGATGGACCGCTTGGCCGCGGTGGACATGCATGGCATCCAGACCAGCGGCAACTGCATACGCAACATCACCAGCGATGCGCTGGCGGGGGTTGCGGCCGACGAGATCGTCGACCCAAGGCCCTATTGCGAGGTGATGCGGCAATGGAGCACCTTGCATCCCGAGTTCGCGTTCTTGCCACGCAAGTTCAAGATCGCAGTGTCCGGCGCGCTGGAAGACCGCGCGGCCATCGGCTGGCACGACGTTGGCCTGCACCTGCTGAAAAATGCCGCCGGCGAGGTCGGCTTCAAAGTGCTGGTGGGCGGCGGCATGGGCCGCACGCCGATCATCGGCAGCGTGATCCGCGAGTTTTTGCCCTGGGCCCAGATCTTGTGCTTTCTGGAAGCCATCGTGCGGGTCTACAACCGCTACGGCCGGCGCGACAACGCCTACAAGGCCCGCATCAAGATCCTGGTCAAGGCCGAAGGCCAGAAGTACTTCGACGCGGTCGAGGCCGAGTTCAAGCGCATCCTCGAAGAAGACGTGGGCGCCGGGGTGCAACTGATCCCGCAGGCCGAGTTCGACCGCATCGCCGCGTGTTTTGCGCGGCCCATAGGCGTTGCGCCCACCGCCGAAGCACCCACGGCAAGCGATGCCACGCCGCCGCTGCCATACGCTCGCTGGCTGCAGCGCAATGTGCACGCCCACCAGGTGCCGGGCTACCGCGCGGTGACCTTGTCGCTGAAGCGTGCCGGCCTGCCACCCGGCGACGCCACCGGCGACCAGATGGACACGGCGGCCGCGCTGGCGGCCACCTTCAGCCACGCTGAGTTGCGGGTCACGCACGACCAGAACCTGCTGCTGCCCTGGGTGTTGCAGCGTGATCTGCCGGCGCTGTTCCAGGCCGCCCGCGCCGCAGGTTTTGCCACCCCCAACATCGGCCTGCTGACCGACATGATCAACTGCCCGGGCGGGGATTTCTGCGCGCTGGCCAATGCCCGGTCCATTCCCGTGGCGGCCGCCATCACCGAGCGTTTTGACGACCTGGACGAGATCCACGACATCGGTGACATCGACCTGCACATCAGCGGCTGCATCAATAGCTGCGGCCACCACCACAGCGGCCACATCGGCATCCTGGGCGTCGACAAAGACGGCAGCGAGTGGTACCAGGTCTCGCTGGGCGGCTCGGATGGCAGCACGATCAGCGGCGAGTCGGTGCCGGGCAAGGTGATAGGCCCGTCGTTTGCCGCCGAAGAGGTGCCCGATGTGATCGAAGCGGTGATCGACATCTACCGCAGCCAGCGGCTCAGCGCCGAGCGTTTTATCGACACCGTGCGCCGCTTGGGTCTGGCACCGTTCAAGGCCGCCGCCGACGCACAACGCCACCTCACCGCAGTGCGCTGATATTGGCTTGCAAGAAACCATGAAATTCATCAACACCTACCAAGACCGCTGGATGACCGCCGGTGGTGAAGACGGCCCACAGCCGCACCCGCCGGTGCGTGAAAACACGCTGCTGACCTTGGAGCAATGGCATGCCGTGCGCGACACCTGGCCGGCCACCGTGCTGGCCGGCGTGACGGTGCCCAACAGCGTGGACATCGAAACCCTGGCCGCCGACCTGCCGCGCCTGGCGCTGGTGGTGCTGCAGTTTCCAAAATGGGTGGACGGCCGCGCCTACAGCCAGGCCAGGTTGCTGCGCTCACGCTACCGCTTCAAAGGCCAGGTGCGGGCCACCGGCGATGTGCTGGTGGACATGCTGCCGCTGCTGGCCCGCACCGGCTTCGACGCAGCCCAGATGCGCCCCGACCAGAAGCTGGACGCGGCAGAGCGAGCGCTGGGCTTTTTTGCCGGCCACTACCAGGGTGATGTGCTGCAACCGCTGCCGGCTTTTGCCCGTGACGTGGGCCGAGAGCTGGCCGAGGCGCAAGCCCGGGCCCGGGCGTCGGCCGATCTTTCCGTGGGACAAGGTATTTGAAATGAGCGCAATCGATCTCTACGCCCGGCCGACACCGGGTTTCGACGGCCGGGTGGCCCATGCATTGGCGATGCTGCAATCGGCCGCCACCGACCATGCGGGCAGCATCGTGCAATCCACCAGCCTGGGTGCCGAGGACATGGTGGTCACCGATCTGATTGCCCGCCACCATCTGCCTATCGCCATCGGCACGCTGGAGACCGGCGCCTTGCATGCCGAGACGGTGGCGTTGATCACCACCATCAACCAGCACTACAGCCTGGCGATCGAGGTCTACCGCCCGCAGGCCGAGGCCGTGCTGCACTTCGTCAAGACCCAGGGCAAGGACGCGATGTACCGCAGCCTGGACCTGCGCAAGGCCTGCTGCGGCCTGCGCAAGATGGAGCCGCTGTCGCGCATGTTGGCCGATAGGCAGGCCTGGGTGACTGGGCTGCGGCGCGAGCAAAGCAATGCACGCGGTGTGGTGCCGTTCCAGGACCGGGACAACGCAGGGCGCATCAAGCTCAACCCGCTGGCCGATTGGAGCTGGGCCGATGTCTGGCACTACATCCAGCAAAACAATGTGCCCTACAACCCGCTGCACGACCAGTTCATGCCCAGCATAGGCTGCGCGCCCTGCACCCGGGCGATCGCGGTGGGCGAGGACTTTCGCGCCGGGCGCTGGTGGTGGGAGGATGAGTCGCTGAAGGAGTGTGGCTTGCATGTCAAACAGGACGAAGGCGCGGTTTCGATGCTGCCGGCCTCCGTTTCATCGATAGGAGCTGTGGCATGAACGCCCGGGTAGACCTCGACACCTTGCTGCCCGAGCTGGACCAGCGCCACCTCGATTGGCTGGAAGAAGAAGCCATCTTCATCCTGCGCGAGGTTGCCGCCACCTTCGAGCGCCCGGCGCTGCTGTTCTCGGGTGGCAAGGACTCCTGCGTGGTGCTTCGTCTGGCCGAGAAGGCCTTCAAAACACGCATCACTGGGCCCCTTGACCCGGCGCTTCGCACCGGGTTGTCCCCCGAGGGGAGCGGGCCGGCTTCGGAGCGGCCGAGCGCCGGCCCTGGCAATGACTTCAAAGGCAAGCTGCCGTTCCCTTTGCTGCATGTGGACACCGGTCACAACTTTCCCGAGGTGATCACCTTCCGCGATCAACGCATCGCCGAGATGGGCGAGCGCCTGGTGGTAGGCCACCTGGAAGACAGCATGAAACGCGGCACGGTGCGGCTGGCGCATCCGCTGGAGTCCCGCAACGGCCACCAGACGGTGACCTTGCTGGAGGCGATCGAAGAGCATCGCTTCGACTGCCTGATCGGCGGCGCCCGGCGCGACGAAGAAAAAGCGCGCGCCAAGGAGCGCATCTTCAGTCACCGCGACAGCTTTGGCCAATGGCTGCCCAAGGAGCAGCGGCCCGAGCTGTGGACCTTGTTCAATACCCGACACCGGCCGGGTGAGCATTTCCGCAGCTTCCCGATCAGCAACTGGACCGAGTTGGATGTGTGGCTGTACCTGGCGCGCGAGAACATCCCGCTGCCCGGGCTGTACTACTCGCACCAGCGCCAGGTGATGCGCCGCAAAGGCCTGCTGGTGCCGCTGACCGAAGTGACCCCGCCAGAACCCGGCGAGACGGTGGAAACCGCCACCGTGCGGTTCAGGACCGT
This sequence comes from Betaproteobacteria bacterium, assembly GCA_031411635.1. Classification (GTDB taxonomy): domain Bacteria; phylum Pseudomonadota; class Gammaproteobacteria; order Burkholderiales; family Burkholderiaceae_C; genus Pseudaquabacterium. Next base: position 4,120 of record JANOBL010000873.1, on the reverse strand, counting down.
GGGCGACATGACCTGCACCTGCCCGGTGGAGAGCGACGCTGCCAACGCCGCAGACATCGTGGCCGAGACGCTGACGGTGACGGTGAGCGAGCGCGGCGCCACGCGCATGGACGACCGCACCTCGGATGCCTCGATGGAACGGCGCAAAAAAGAGGGGTATTTCTGATGGCCGAGGCCGTAGTTGCATTTGCCCCTTCCCCCTCCCAGGGGGACGAGCCCGGACGCGAGGCGGCCCCTGCGGGCTGCCTCGTGCCTGGCGAGTCGGAGCCGCCTGCAGGCGGCGACGTGGACGGCAGGGATGGGGGTTCTGCTGTGTCTGAGCACCAGCCTTCGACCCCCACCCCAACCCTCCCCCTGCCCGGGGGAGGGAGTGACCACCGCGCCCTGCGCTTCCTCACCGCCGGCAGCGTGGACGATGGCAAGAGCACCTTGATCGGCCGATTGCTGTACGACAGCCGCGCGATCCTGGCTGACCAACTCGACACCTTGGAAAAACGCGCCGCCGGCGAGCCCATCGACCTGTCCTTGCTGACCGACGGCCTGGAGGCCGAGCGTGAGCAAGGCATCACCATCGACGTGGCCTACCGCTACTTTGCCACCCGCAAGCGCAAGTTCATCATCGCCGACGCACCCGGCCACGAGCAGTACACCCGCAACATGGTCACTGCCGCCGCCGGCAGCGACGCGGCCGTGGTGCTGGTGGACATCACCAAGATCGATTGGCGCGCACCGCCGGCCACGCTGCTGCCGCAAACCCGCCGCCATGCGCTGCTGGCGCATCTGCTGCGGGTGCCCAGCATCGTATTTGCGGTCAACAAGCTCGATGCGGTGGACGATCCCCAAGCCGCATTCGAAGCCGCGCGCAGCGCCTTGCTGGCGTTTACCGACGAAGCCGGCTTGAGTGGCGTGGCCGGCATCATCCCGGTGAGCGCACTGCGTGGCGACAACGTCACCCAGCCGCTGGATGCCGCTTGGTACAACGGCCCCAGCCTGCTGCAGCTTCTGGAGAGCCTGCCCACCACGCAAGAGCGCACCGAGGGTGCACTGCTGCAGCCGGTGCAGTATGTGGCGCGCGACGATGGTGACCCCGAAGATGGCACCAAGGGCGCCGGCCACCAGCCCCGGGTGTTCTGGGGCCGCATTGCCCACGGCAACGTCAAGGCCGGCGACACGGTGCAGGTTTTTCCCAGTGGCGAGAGCGCCACCGTGGCCGAGGTGCGGCGCGCCGGCAGCACGGTGGCCAGCGCCCAGGCCGGTGAATCCGCCGGCATCGTGCTGGACCGCCAGCTCGACATCTCGCGCGGAGATTGGATCGCCAGCCCGGGCTGCCTGGCGCCCACCCAGCGCTTTACCGCCACCTTGGCCTGGCTGGACACCGAGCCGGCCACGGTAGGCCGCAAATACTGGGTGCGCCATGGCAACCGCTGGGTGCAGGCGCGGTTGGCCGCCATTGAGCACAAGCTGGACATCCACAACCTGCAGCCCATCGCCGCGCACGAGTTGGCCGTCAACGAGATCGGCCGGGTGCAGATCGAGCTGCAGCAACCGCTGCCGGTAGAGGCCTATCTGAGCAACCGGGTCGGGGGTGCACTGATCATGGTGGACCCGGCCAGCAACCGCACCAGCGGCGCGCTACTGGTGCAGGCCGCTGCTTGAGAGCTATGGCCTTGGCGGCGGCACGGGTGGTCTTCATCGGCGCCGGCCCCGGCGCGGCCGACCTGATCACCGTGCGCGGCGCGCAGCGCCTGGCCCAGGCCCAGGTGGTGTTGTTCGACGCCCTCACCGACCCGGCACTGCGCGAGCTGGCGCCGCAAGCGCAGTGGGTGGACGTGGGCAAGCGCGGTTTTGGCCATGCCACTGGCCAGCCGGCGATCAACGCGCTGCTGCTGCAGGCGGCGCACAACCACGCCCGGGTGGTGCGGCTCAAAGGCGGTGACCCCAGCGTGTTTGGCCGGCTTGAAGAAGAACTCGACACCTTGGCTGAAATGGGCATCCCCTGCGAGGTGGTGCCCGGCGTGACCGCCGCGCTGGCCGCCGCTGCCCACGCCCAGCGCCCGCTGACCCGCCGCGGCAGCGGCCGCAGCGTGAGCCTGACCACCGCGATGACCCACCTGGGCAGCTTGCACGCCAGCCGCACCGCCGACACCGAAGTGTTTTACATGGCCGGCCGGCAACTGCCCGCCTTGTCCCGCAAGCTGGGCGAGGCGGGCTGGCCGGCCTGCACCCCGGTGTGCGTGGTCTCGCGCGCCGGCTGGCCCGACGCGCTGACCACCGAGCACACGGTGGCCAGCCTGGCCGATGCCGCCGCACCGCATGCCGACCGCCCGGCCGTGGTGACGGTAGGTGCCGGCGCCGCCGGGCTGGCTGGCAAGACCCCATCGCTTGAGCGGCAACCGGCCGGCCCTGCCTGGCCCGCCGCTTAAAATCAAGTGTTTTCTTGGCTGGCCCGGATTGGTCCAGCTTGCCGAGCTTGAAGTTTTCTCATCGCCACTAGCCCCCATGACCCACGTCGTCACCGAATCATGCATCCGCTGCAAGTACACCGACTGTGTCGATGTCTGCCCGGTCGATTGTTTCCGCGAAGGGCCCAACTTCCTGACCATCGACCCCGATGAATGCATCGATTGCGCGGTGTGCATCCCCGAGTGCCCGGTCAACGCCATCCTGCCGGAAGAAGACGTGCCCAGCAATCAACTGCACTTCATCAAGCTGAATGCCGAACTTGCCCGCAACTGGCCCAGCATCACCAAGCGCAAGACACCGCCGGCCGATGCCGATGACTGGAAAGACCGCAAGGACAAGCTGTCCGAGCTGATCCGCTGAGCCACCGGGCGGGCCGGGAATCAGGCGTGATCGAGACCGATGCGCTGGTCATCGGTGCCGGCCCGGTAGGGCTGTTCCAGGTTTTCCAGCTCGGCCTGCAAGGCATCCATGCCCAGGTGGTGGATGCGTTGGCTGTGCCCGGCGGCCAGTGCATCGAGCTGTACGCCGACAAGCCGATCTACGACATCCCCGCCGTGCAGGTGTGCACCGGCCGCGAGTTGGTGGACCGCTTGCTGAAGCAGATCGCACCGTTTGCACCCCGCTTCCACCTGGGCCAGACCGTGGCTGTCCTGGCGCCGCAGGCGGATGGCCGCTTTGCCGTGCACACCAGCACCGGCCAACATTTCATCGCCCGCTGCGTCTTCATCGCCGGTGGCGTGGGTGCCTTCCAGGCCCGGGCGCTGAAAGTTGAAGGCGCTGATCGCCACCTGGGCCAGCAGCTTTTTTACCATCGGCCCAACACCCCACTGACCGGCCAGCATGTGCTGGTGGTGGGCGGTGAGGACGCAGCGCTGCAAGCCGCGGTGGACTTGGTGGACAGCCCGCCAGATGGCACTGGCCCGGCCAGCGTGACCTTGCTGCACCGCCGCGCCACCCTCAGTGCCGAGGCCGGCTTGCTGGCCCGCTGGCAAGCGCTGCGTGATGCCGGTGCGCTGCGCTTCGAGGTGGGCCAGATCTTGTCGCTGGAGACCACCAGCGGGGTGGGCCAGCCGCTGGCGGCCGTGCAGGTGATCGGCGAAGACAACCTGACGCGCAGCCTGGCGGTGGATGCGCTGCTGGTGTTCCTTGGCCTCAGCCCCAAGCTGGGTGCTATCGCGTCATGGGGCCTGGCCCTGCAGCGCCGCCAGCTCGTGGTCGATCCGGCGCACTTCGAGACCAGCACGCCCGGCATCTACGCTGTGGGCGATGTGGTGAGCTACCCAGGCAAGAAGAAACTGATCCTCTGCGGTTTTCACGAGGCCACGCTGGCGGCCTTTGCGGCACTGGCCCGGCTGCGCCCCGACGAGCCCGCGCTGCTGCAATACACCACCACCAGCCCGCGTTTGCAGCAGCGCCTGGGCGTGGCGGTGGTTGCTGACAGCAGCACGGCAGACCCGTCAGCCTGAGCCCGCACCAGGCCGGCCTGCGTCCATCGTTAATAATCCCCGCGCCAACCGCCTGCACAGGGCGGTTGGCTCCTCGCTAGGGGTGTTGCGCCGCGTCGGTGGTGTGACTGAGACAGTCCCTTTGAACCTGATTGAGGTAATCCTCGCGCAGGGAAGCAGCCTGATTCGGTGCATGGGGAACCCTGTGCGCA
>JANOBL010000872.1:0-2763 GCA_031411635.1 Betaproteobacteria bacterium | reverse complement strand
CAACGCCAACGTCAAGCGATACGTCAAAGGCCCGTCGGGTGAATTTCTCGACGCCTTTGTCTGGGGCAACTTCAACCTGGGCGAGGTGCCGGTCAATGTCAAGCTGGGCCGCCATGCGGTGATCTGGGGCGAGGGCTCGGTGATCGGCGCGCATGCCATCTCGTATTCGCAGGCGCCCACCGACGCGGTCAAGGCGGTGGCCAGCCCCGGTATCGAGACAAAAGAGCTGTTGCTGCCCATCAACCAGTTATCGTTCAAGGCCCGGTTGACCAGCGATCTGACGGTGGCCGGCCAGTACTTTCTGGAGTGGAAGGCGCTGCGTGCGCCGAATGGCGGCACCTTTCTGGTGGGCGCCGACACCTCGCCGGGTGTGGACCGCCTGGCCATCTCGCCCGGCAACGATGCCACCAATGTGGTGCCGCTGGTGCCGGGCAACCGCGGCAACTGGGGCTTGAGCGCCCGCCTGAACGTGGCGGCCATCGGTGCCACGCTTGGCGCTTACTACCGCGAGTTCACCGATTACGCGCCCGAGAACGGCATCCAGTTCATGTCCTTCAACGGCCGCTGCCCACCAGCTTCCGCTTCGTCTACCCGACGAGCATCAAGCAGACCAGCCTGAGCTTTGCCAAGGGCATCGGCCCGGTGAGCTTTGGCGCAGAGTTGTCCTACCGCCAGAACGGCGCGCTCAACTCCGCTGGCACCTACAACAGCCCGACCCGGAACACCGGCGCGCGTGGCGACACCTGGCATGCCATTTTCAACGGCACTTACCTGCTGCCCAAGACCGCGTTGTGGGACACCGGCAGCCTGCTGGTCGAGCTGGCCTACAGCCGGCTGGCCAAGGTCACTGCCAACGAGAATCTGTACAAGGGAGAGGGCAATCTGCAGACGATCAGCGGCGTTGCCGGCTCGGCAATGGCCTGTTCCAAGGCGGGCGCGGCCACCAACGTGCCGGGTGACCGCACCGATAGCTGCTCCACCAAGCAGTACCTGCAGGCGGCGGTGAGCTTCAGCCCAACCTACATCGGCGTCTTCCCGTCCTGGGACCTGGAGCTGCCGATGTTCGTCAGCTATGCCATCAAGGGCACGGCGCCCAGTGCCAGCGCCGGCTTTCAGGACTTGCTGACCTACTCGATTGGGAGCCCAACGGCCCGGTGGAGTCGTTGGCGCGCGAGGGCTACCGCCGCGCGACGATGGACTTCACCTTGCCCAACAGCGCAACGCTGGAGGTGATCGAGGCCACCCGCTGGAACGGCGATGCCGGCCTCTGCCTCAATAGCTGGGGCCCGGGGCCACACCACATCCGCATCGCAGTCAACGGCCTGGCGGCCAAGGCCGAAGACCTGCGCGCACGCGGCACCGGTTTTGACTGGAAAAGCCGGTGATCGCCGCCATCCACGGCTATTGCATGGGTGGTGGATTGGAACTGGCCCTGGCCTGCGACCTGCGCTTTGCTGCGCCCGATGCCGTGCTGGCCTTGCCCGAGACCGGTCTGGGCCTGATCCCCGGTGGTGGCGGCACCCAGCGCCTGACACGCCTGGTGGGTGCCGGCCGGGCGATGGATCTGCTGATCACCGGCAGCCGCCTGAGCGCTGCCGAGGCCTTGGCCATCGGCCTGGTCACCCGGGTGGCCAGCAGCACGGCCGGCAGCCAGGACGGCTGGCTCACGGGGGTGCGCCAACTGGCCAGGCAGATCGCCGTCAAGCCGCCAATGGCCACCGCCTTTGCCAAGCAGGCGGCGCGCGCGGCCACCCAACTGGACTTGAAGGCCGGGCTCGACCTGGAGCTGGATCTGTTTGCACTGCTGGCACCGATGCAGGATGTGAAAGAGGCCGCCGATGCCTTCCGCGACAAGCGCGCCCCCCAAGTTCACCGGCGCTTGATTGCTTGCGCTGACCACCGAAACCTTCAACCCAGGCCTTCCCATGACATTCGCGAGCAGACTGCAAGGCAAGGTGGCCATCGTCACCGGCGCCGGTCATGGCCTGGGCGCCGAAACCGCCCGCGTGCTGGCCGCCCAGGGCGCCCAAGTTGCGGTGGTTGACATCGACGAGGCGGCGGCGCAAGCGGTGGCGGCCGAGATCGAAGCCGCTGGCGGCCAGGCGCTGGCGGTGGGCGTAGACCTGACCTCCGAGCCCCAGATCCAGGCCATGGTGGCCCAGGTGGTGGCACGCTTTGGCCGCATTGACGTGCTGCACAACAACGCCGCCGCGCTGGACACCGCGCAGCGCCAGAACGACCGCGATGTCATCAACGTGGCGATCGAGGCCTGGGACCGCGCGCTGGACATCAATCCCCGCGGCGCGATGCTGTGCTGCAAGCATGTGGTGCCGGTGATGTTGGCGCAGAAGAGCGGCTCGATCATCCACTCCACCTCGGGCTTCGGCCTGCTGGGCGATGTGACGCTGACCGCCTTTGCAGCGTCCAGGGCCGCGCTGATGGCCTTGTCGCGATCGGTGGCGGCGCAGTATGGCAAGCAAGGCATACGCTCGAACGCGATCATGATCGGCTTTGTGATCAACGACCATGCGCAGAAATCGGTGCCCGAGGAGATCAAGCAGATCCTGCTGGCCCAGCACCTGACACCCGAGCTGGGCCGGCCGCGCCAGATCGCCGATGCGGTGGCGTTTCTGGCAAGTGACGAGTCGTCGTTCATCACCGGGGCCACGATTCCAGTGGACGGTGGCTTCACCAGCCATTCACCGGCGATGGTGGCGCTGCGTGAGTACTTTGAGCGTCAGGGGTCGAACAAGATTTGACGCC
>JANOBL010000871.1:0-7136 GCA_031411635.1 Betaproteobacteria bacterium | reverse complement strand
CGCCGACTCGGTGTAGGTCGCGTTGGTCGCATTGACCGAGCCGTTCGCCGCGTCGATGTCCAGACCGAGCGCAAACGCCGCGCCGTTGAAGCTTGCGGGATTCTGCGGCGGCACACCCCAGATGATGCCGACGCCGCCGGTGTCGAGTGCGACCGGCGCGGTGAACTCCCAGAACGGGATGCCGGCGCCACGGATGCCGCTGTCGTATGGGAAGCTCGCGTAGAACGACTGGCCTTTGCTGGTTGTCGCGCCGCTGAAGATGGGCGCGATCGCAACCTTCTGGGCCGTCGTCAGGCAGGTGCCGTCGCGCACGCCGGTGCAGGTTGGCACGTGGCTGGCAAGGCTGAAAGCGGCGCGGCAGGCTTCGACGTCCTGCACCAGGCCGTCGGTGGCGCCGTCAAGCGCGTCGCAGCGCGCCAGCACCGCGTCGCCGACGGTTGCGCGTTCGGCCGTCGTGAACGCGGTGGAGAGGTCGGCCGGGTTGGTTGCGACAAGCGCGTAGTGTTGCGCGCCGAAGATGTTGGCGATCGCCGCCAGCGGCAACCGGAAGCCGGGTGCGCCGGCCAGGTAGCCGTCGTACTGGTCGGCGTACCGCGCGGCAGCGACAAAGGTGTGGCGCCCGCCGTTTGAGCAGCCACCGAAGTAGGAGCGGTCGGGGCCCTTGCCGTAGGCTGTCTGGATCACGCTCTTGGCCATCGGCGTCAGCTTGCCCACCGCCTGGTAGCCGTAGTCCAGCCGCGCCTGCGGGTCGATGCCGAAGTTCGGCCCCTGCGTGCCGCGGTGGCCGGCGTCCGAGCTGAGCACCGCAAAACCCTTGGCAAGGGCGTGGGTCAGCCCGCCGCCGCCGTTGACCCCGCCGGTCGCGGTGACGACGCTGCCGTCGATGCCGCCGTTGCCCTGGTGGAAGAAGCGGCCGTTCCAGGCCAGCGGCAAGCGCATCTCGAAGTCGATCGAGTAGGCCGCGCCGTCGATGGCCCCAACCCGCGGAAACATCGAGCCGGTGACGCGGCAGTGCGCCGGCACCGGCTGGCCGCCAACCGTCAGCGTGCCGGCGGCGACCTCGGTGGCACCAGTAATGCTGGTGTTTGCCAGCGCGGCCAGCCGGGTTGCCAGGCTGGCGCAGGTGCCGGTCAGCGCGGCGCCGCTGGCCGCCGACAGGCGCGGCAGGTCGGCCGGGGTGTCGTCGCCGCCGCAGGCGGCGAGCAAGAGCAGCGACAGGGCAGAGAGTGCGACAGGTGCACGCTGCGGCTTGGGAACGATTTGCATGGCTTGTCTCCAGGTGGTTGGACAGGATGTGCATCGGTCTTTCACCGTGGCACATATGCATAAGATAATGAACTATTTGTCGGAAGAAACTAGGGTCTTCTACCAATGATGTGCAGCGTAGACATGCTTCAAAAGCTGCATCTTCTCGCTGGCCCTGTGGCCGGCCCGACAATGCCGGTCATGCCTGCCAAGCCAGCCCTGCCGCGCGAACTGACCCCGGCCGGCCGCCTCGACGAGGTCGGTCTCCACCCCATCCTCGGCTACCAGCTTGCGCAGGCGACGATCGTCGCGACCCGCGTGTTCACCGAGAGGATCGGCGTGGCCTTCGAGTTGCGCCCGGTCGAATTCACCATCCTCACGCTGGTCAACGGCAACCCGGGTGTCTCGGCGCGCCAGCTCGCCGACGCGCTTGCGGTCACGCCCCCCAACATCTCGATGTGGATCGACAAGCTGGAGCGGCGCGGCTACGTCGAGCGGGAGCGCAGTGACACGGACAGGCGCGCCCAGCACATCCGCGCCACGCCGCAAGGCGCCGCGCTGGCGCGCAAGGCCATCGAGCAGGTGATCGAAGGCGAGCAGACCGCATTGGCGGTGCTGAGCCTGGCCGAGCGAGCCATGTTGGTCGAGTTGCTGCACAAGGTTGCGCGCTGCCGGCACCGCTAGCGCCGGCCACGAAGCATCGGGGCTGATACGACGCCACTTGCGCTGCCGTCGCCGACAGTTCCCCCGCGCACCTGCACATGGGCCGGCCCGCAACCCTGCTGACAAAGCGCTGTCAGCAGCACCCGCGCACCATGCAGGGCCTGACCAACCCACCAAGGACAAACCCGATGACCACCCCCACCACTCCTACGCCTACCCCCATCACCACCCCCCACGCCGCGATCAACTGGTTCGAGATCCCGGTAACCAACATGCCACGCGCCCAGGCTTTTTACGAAGCATTGCTGGGCGCGCCGCTGCGGCTGGAGCCGATGGGCCCGCAGACGCTGGCCGTGCTGCCGTACACCGAGCCCGGCGTGGGCGGCGCCTTGATCGCCGGTGAGCATGTGCCCGCACCGTCGGCCAACGGCACGCTGGTTTACCTGAACGTCAACCCCTTGCTGGACGCCGCCGTGGCCCGTGCGCTGGGCGCCGGCGGTCAGGTGTTGACACCCCGGGTGGACCTGCCCGACGGCATGGGCAGCTTTGTGCATGTGCTGGATGTGGAGGGCAACCGCATCGGCCTGCATGCCCAGCAGTAGCATCGGCGGCCCCATCCCAAAACCCCCAGCCCGCGAGGCCTGCGATGACCCACGCTGTGCCGAGCCTGGCTGGCGCATAAGCGATGCGCCGTGCCGACCGGCTGTTCCAGATTGTGCAGCTCATCCGGGGCCGGCGGCTCAGCACCGCCGCGTTGCTGGCCGAGCGGCTGGGCGTGTCGCTGCGCACGGTGTACCGCGATGTGGCCGATCTGCAGCACCAGGGGGTGCCGATCGAGGGCGAGGCCGGTGTGGGCTACCGCATGCGTGCCGGTTTTGACCTGCCGCCGCTGATGTTTACCAGCGCCGAAGCCCAAGCCCTGGTGGCCGCGATCCGCGTCGCCCAGCCGCGGCTGGATGGCGGCCTGGCGGCGGCGGCCGAAACCGCCTTGTCCAAGATCCTGGCGGTGCTGCCGGCGGCCACCCGCGTTGCTGCCGAAAGCCTGGCGGTTTACGCCCCGCCGGTGGTGGGCCCCGACGATGCCACCCGGGCCCGGCTGGAGCAGCTTCGCCAGGCCACCGAGGCCAGGCGCAAGCTGCGGCTGGACTATCTGGATTTGAAGGGCCAGGCCAGCCAGCGCACGGTGCGCCCGCTGGGCTGTTTTTTCTGGGGCCCGGTGTGGACCCTGGCGGCCTGGTGCGAAAGCCGGCAGGACTTTCGCAGTTTCCGGGTGGACCGGATCAGCCAGATGACCGTGCTGGAACAGAGCTTCCGCGATGAGCCTGGCCGCTCGCTGGCCGATCTGATGCGGCGCTTTGCGCTGGACGGCGTGGATTGAACCTGGCGGCCGGCTTGCCGCGAATCAGCGCCGGTTCAGCGCCGGTTAAGCGCCGGATCAGCGGCCGCATCAGCGGCAAGGCCGGCGACGGTGCGGTGATGCTGGCGTCAAACGGCTGCGGCGCCAGCGCACCCACGCTGGCCAGGATGCGGCGCACGTAGAGCCGGGTTTCGGCATACGGCGGCACGCCGCGGTAGCGCTCCACCGCACGCTCGCCGGCGTTGTAGGCGGCGGCCACCAGCGCCACGTCGCCCTCAAAGTACGCCATCAGCCAGCGCAGATAGGCCATGCCGCCGCGGATGTTCTGCGCCGGGTCCAGGATGTTGCGCACCCTGAAGCGCGCGGCCGTGTCCGGGATCAACTGCATCAGCCCCATGGCCTGCTTGGGCGACACCGCGTTCGGGTTGAAGTTGCTCTCGGTCTCCATGATCGCCAGCACCAGGTGCGGCAGCAGCTTGTAGTCGGGTGCGATCAGCTTGACAAAATTGACGATGGGCGCCGGTGCGTTGGCCGGTAGCGGTGAGGCGGGTGCCGGGGCTGGGCCCAGCGGCCGGCCCTGGGCCAGGCGTTGTGCTGCGAGCTTGGCCGCGTTTTGTGCGGCAAGCTGCGCCGCGCTGGGTGGCGGTGGCTCGATCGCCGGTGGATGCAGGCAGGGCGGCGGCTCACCACGCGGCTGGCCCATCGACGCAATCATGCGCTGGGCCTGCGTCAAGCCCTGCTCGGCCGCGGCCAAAAACAGGTGCGCCGCCTGGGCATCGTCGCGCTCGATGCCACGTGCATTGGTCAACATCCAGGCCAGGCTGAACTGGGCCTCGGCGTCGCCATGGCGCGCTGCCTGGCAGTACAGCGTGGCGGCACGTGCCGGATCACGCGGCAGGCCGTTTTCGCCATGCTCCAGCGCCCGCGCTTCTTCGCGCCAGCGCTGCACCTGGGCCGGCACCACCTGGGTTTGCGGCGCGCGCGGCACCACCAGCGGTGCTGGCAGCGCGGCCAGGCTGGCGGCAAGCTGCTCGTCCAGCAGCAAGCCCTGGGCGCTGGCCGCGCTGGCCAATGGCATGACCAGCAGCATGGCCAGCAGCAAACCGCCGATGCGGGTGGCGCGCCGTCGGCTGGGGTGGGTTTGAACCGGGATGGGCTGGGGCACGGGGCAGGGGCTTGCAGGCACAAACCAGCACTGTAGCCCTCGATTGCCGCCCAGCGGCACCCCGGGCCCGACCCAGGCACGGCGGGCCTGTCTTGCCCGCGCCGGCAGTGATATGGATCACACCGCGCCTGCCTTGTCGATCCCGCAATACCACCTGGGCCGCCGCAACGGCAACGCCTAGACTTGCGGCCCTGCCAACCGGCAACCACCCGTCCCAACCCCAGGAGACAGCCCATGCCCCGCGATACCAGCCAATGGCGTTTCGAGACCAAATCCGTGCACGCGGGCTACAGCCCCGAGCTCACCACCCATGCGGTGGCGGTGCCGATCTACCAGACCGTGGCGTATTCGTTCGACAGCGCCCAGCACGGTGCCGACCTGTTTGACCTGAAGGTGGCGGGCAACATCTACACCCGCATCATGAATCCCACCCAGGCGGTGCTGGAGGAGCGGGTGGCCGCGCTGGAAGGCGGCATCGCGGCGCTGGCGCTGGCCTCGGGCCAGGCGGCGGTGACCTATGCCATCCAGACCATTACCGAGGCCGGTGACAACATTGTCAGCAGCAGCGCGCTGTACGGCGGCACCTACAACCTGTTTGCCCACACCTTGCCGCAGTTTGGCATCCAGACCCGGTTTGCCGATTACCGCAACCCGGCCAGCTTTGAGCCGCTGATCGATGCCAATACCAAGGCCATCTTTGTCGAATCGCTGGGCAACCCGCAGGGCAATGTGACCGACATCGCGGCGATTGCGGCCATTGCCCACCGCCATGGCGTGCCGCTGATCGTCGACAACACCGTGCCCAGCCCCTATTTGTGCCGGCCGTTTGAGCATGGTGCCGACATCGTGGTGCATTCGCTCACCAAGTACCTGGGCGGCCATGGCAACAGCATCGGCGGGGCGATCGTCGACTCGGGCAAGTTTCCGTGGGCGCAGTACCCGCAGCGCTTCAAGCGGCTCAACGAGCCCGATGTCAGCTACCACGGCGTGGTTTACACCCAGGCGCTGGGGCCGGCGGCCTACATCGGCCGGGCCCGGGTGGTGCCGCTGCGCAATATGGGCGCGGCCATCTCGCCGTTCAACGCCTTTTTGATCCTGCAAGGCATTGAGACGCTGGCCTTGCGCATGGACCGCATCTGCGCCAATGCGCTGGTGGTGGCTCGGCATTTGCAAGCCCATGCAACGGTGGCCTGGGTCAACTATGCCGGCCTGCCCACCCATGCCGACCATGGTCTGGTGCAAAGCATGATGGGCGGCCGGGCTTCGGGTTTGCTGACGTTTGGCGTCAAGGCAGCGCCGGGTGAGGGCCGCGCCGCCGGTGCGCGGTTTCTGGACGCGCTGCAGCTCTTTACCCGGCTGGTCAACATCGGCGATGCCAAGTCACTGGCCACGCACCCGGCGTCCACCACGCACCGCCAGTTGTCGCCGGACGAACTGCTCAAGTCCGGTGTGACCGAGGACACCGTGCGGCTGTGCGTGGGCATCGAGCACATCGACGATCTGCTGGCCGATCTGGACCAGGCCTTGGCGGCGGTGTAGGTGTGCCAGTGAAGTGGCAGTGAAGTGGCAGTGAGGTGGCAGTGAACCGTCAGCGCCCGCCCGCCACGTCCAGGATCGCGCCGGTGGTGTAGCTGGCCTCATCCGACAGCAGCCAGACGATGGCCGCTGCCACCTCATCGGCCCGGCCCGGGCGCTGCAGCGGGATCATGGCTGCGGCGCGCTGCGCGCGGTGGCGGTCGCCGCTGTCGGCATGGATGTCGGTATCGATGATGCCCGGGCGCACCGCATTCACCCGCACACCCTCGGCCGCCAACTCCACCGCCAGGCCCAGGGTCAGCGTGTCGATTGCGCCCTTGCTGGCGGCGTAATCCACATACATGCCCGGCCCGCCCAGCCGCGCCGCCACGCTGCTGAGGTTGACGATAGCGCCGCCCGCACCGCCGTGCAGCGTGCTGATGCGGCGCACCGCCTCACGCGCACACAGCAGGCTGCCGCTGATGTTGACCGCCCACATGCGTTGCCAGCGCGCCATGTCCATCTGGTCCAGCCGGGCCTGCATCGCCACGATGCCGGCGTTGTTGACCAGGCCGGTAAGGCGGCCCAGCTCCGCATCGATGCGGGCAAACATCGACAGCACCGCTGCCTCGTCGGCCACGTCGGCCGCCACGGTGATGGCGCGCTGGCCGGCGGTGCGCACGTCGGCGGCCACCGCTTCGGCAGCCGCCGCGTCGTGGTTGAAGTTGATCGCCACATCCCAGCCCCGGCGTGCGGCCAGGCGGGCGGTGGCCGCACCAATGCCGCGCGATGCGCCGGTGATCAGCAAGACTTGGGGGGTGGTGGACATCGTCGGGTCTCCAGGGCTGGGGGGCAGCGGGCAGCATGCCATCACCGGCGGTGGCGCGCCGGTCCAGGGTATCCCGGGTTGGTGGCCGCTGGGGCGATGGGCGAGACTGCAGCCCTGTTGCCCAGCCCTCATCAAGGACCCAGCGCCATGCCCGTGGATGCCCTTCTCAACGACGCTTTTGACAGCGATGCCCAGCGCCGCGCCCGCGACGAAGCCTTCTCGCTGCCGCTGGACCAGATCGATGTCACCAAGCCGCGCTTGTTCCAGGACGACACCGTCGGCCACTACTTTGAGCGCCTGCGTCGCGATGCGCCGGTGCACCGGCAAAGCAATGCGTTTTACGGCCCGTTCTGGTCGGTCAC
>JANOBL010000870.1:0-1761 GCA_031411635.1 Betaproteobacteria bacterium | reverse complement strand
GGCCTTGCGCTTCAGCGTGGGCGCCCGGCTGATCCAGTTGCCCTCGGGCAGCATGCCGACAATCTCGCTGTGCGCATGCTGGCTGATCTGCCGCGTCAAGGTCTTGCGGTAGTTGTCGGGCATCCAGTCCTTGGCCTCGATGAAATCACCGGCGTCGATGCGGGTGTCGAAGCGGTCCTGCAATACCAGTTCATCCGCGGAGCGCAAGGCCTTGGGCGTTTCGCCCATCTCCTTGCCCATCGTGTCCATGGCTTGGGTGTACATGGTTTTCCTTTGAAGAATAAAAAGCCTGTCAGCGCGGACGTTGGTCCAGCACCCGCCTGGCCTTGCCGGTCAGCGTGCGCTCTATGCTGTCGGGCGGCAGCACGTCTACCGTGGTGCTGACGCCTACCAGGGTCTTGATACGGTGCTGCAGCCAATGCACGATCTGCTCGATGTCGACCGCTGCGGCCTGGGCGTTGCTGATGTTCAGTTCGGTGCGCACACACAGCGTATCGAGCAGGCCGTCGCGCCCCACCAGCAACTGGTACTGTCCCGAGAGCTGCGGATGCTGCAGCACGATCTCCTCGATCTGCGTCGGAAAGACATTGACACCCCGGATGATCAACATGTCGTCGCTGCGGCCGACGATCTTGCCGATGCGGCGGAACGCGCGTGAGGTGGGCGGCAGCAGCCGGGTCAGGTCGCGGGTGCGGTAGCGGATGATCGGCAGCGCCTCCTTGCTCAGCGAGGTGAAGACCAGTTCGCCTTCGCTGCCGTCGGGCAAGACTTGACCCGTCACCGGGTCGATGATCTCGGGGTAGAAGTGGTCTTCCCAGATCACCGGGCCGTCCTTGCTTTCGATGCACTCACTGGCCACGCCCGGGCCCATCACCTCGGACAGGCCGTAGATGTCCACCGCGTCGATCGCCGCGGCGGCCTCGATCTCGCGCCGCATTGCCTCGGTCCAGGGCTCGGCGCCGAAGATCCCGATGGCCACCGACATGGCTTTGGGATCCAGTCGCTGGCGCCTGAATTCTTCGATGATCACCTGCATGTAGCTGGGCGTGACCATGATGATGTCGGGCTTGAAGTCACAGATGAGCTGCACCTGTTTCTCGGTCTGGCCACCCGACATCGGCACCACCGTGCAACCCAGCCGCTCGGCACCGTAATGCGCGCCCAGGCCGCCGGTGAACAGGCCGTAACCATAGGCCACATGCACCATGTCGCCGGCCCGGCCACCGGCGGCGCGGATGCTGCGCGCACCCAGATCGGCCCAGGTGCTGATGTCGTTCTTGGTGTAGCCCACCACCGTGGGTTTGCCGGTGGTGCCCGACGAGGCATGGATGCGCGACACCTGGGCCTGCGGCACCGCAAACATGCCAAACGGGTAGTTGTTGCGCAGGTCTTGCTTGGTGGTAAACGGGAACTTGGCCAGGTCTTGCAGCGATTTCAAATCGCCTGGCAACACACCCGCTGCATCAAACGCCTGGCGGTAATGCGGCACCTTGTCGTAAGCCAGTTGCAGCGTCTGGCGCAGGCGCTGCAATTGCAAGGCGGTGATCTCATCGCGGCTGGCGGTCTCGATGGCTTCAAGATCACCGGGGGCGGGTTGGCGCTTGGGCATGGTGGGTCTCCTGGTTCCCTCCCCCTGGCAGGGGGAGGGTTAGGGTGGGGGTTCAGACGGTGATTAAGGCCAAGGTTCAACCCCCATCCCCACCTCCCACTTCGCCGCTTGCAAGCGGCTCAGATTCGCCAGGCGAGCGACAGGCCGCAGGG
>JANOBL010000869.1:0-5464 GCA_031411635.1 Betaproteobacteria bacterium | reverse complement strand
CCTTTACAACCCCCATGCGAAGATCAATCGATGGATGACGACGGGCGCCCCGACCCCGATGCCTTGCTGCAGCGCCTGCAGCAAGACGAGGCACGCCAGCAGCGTGGCCGGCTGAAAATATTCTTCGGCGCGTCGGCTGGTGTCGGCAAAACCTGCGCGATGCTGGTGGCAGCGCAAGCCGCGCTGGCCCAGGGCGCGGCGCTGGTGCTGGGCCTGGTCGAGACCCACGGCCGCAGCGATACCGAGGCCTTGGCGCGCGGCCTGCCGCGCCTGCCGCTCAAAGCCGTGACACAACGCGGCCGCACGCTGCACGAGTTTGATCTGGACGCTGCCCTGGCCTTTGGCGCGGCGCATCAAAACCCGTTGTTGCTGGTGGACGAGCTGGCGCACAGCAATGTGCAAGGGGATGCGGCGCAAGCCAGCCGCCACCCCAAGCGCTGGCAGGACGTGGAGGAGCTGCTGGCCGCCGGCATCAGCGTCTGGACGACGATGAACGTGCAGCACCTGGAGAGCCTGAACGACATCGTCAGCGGCATCACCGGCATCCGCGTCTGGGAGACCGTGCCCGACCGCATCTTCGACGACGCCGACGAGGTGGTGGTGGTCGATCTGCCACCCGACGAGTTGCTGGCCCGGTTGAAGGCCGGCAAGGTGTACCTGCCGCAGCAGGCGGAACGGGCAGCAGCCAATTTCTTCCGCAAAGGCAATCTGCTGGCGCTGCGTGAGCTGGCGTTGCGCCGCACCGCCGACCGGGTAGACGACCAGATGCAGGCCTACCGGCGCGACGGCGCGGTGTTGGCCGAGTCGCCCAAGGTCTGGCCCAACCGCGAGGCGCTGCTGGCCTGCATAGGCACCGGCGCGCCGGCTGAAAAAGTGCTGCGAAGCTGCGCCCGGCTGGCGGCGCAACTCGATCTGCCCTGGCATGCGGTGCATGTGGAAACCCCGGCGCTGCAGCGCCACGGCGAGGCCGGCCGGCAGCACAGCTTGCGCTTGCTGCAACAGGCGCAAGACCAGGGCGCGATCACCGCCACCTTGTCTGCCCCGGATGCGGCACCGGCACTGGTGCGCTATGCGCGTGAGCACAACCTGGCGCGGCTGGTGCTGGGCCGGCAGTCCTTTGGTTGGAACTGGCGGCGCTGGCCCTGGCAGCGCTCGCTGGCCGACCGCATCAGCAGCCTGGCCGACGATCTGGACCTGTTGCAAGTCGCAGTGCCGCCGCCACTGCGGCTGCGTCCGGGCGCGGCCCAGCGCATGCCGGTCCAGCCTTGGCGCTGGCGCGGGTACCTGGCCAGCCTGCTGGCCAGCGCCGGCATCGCATTGCTGGCCACACCGCTGCTGGATGTGCTGGAGCTGACCAACATCGTGATGCTGTTCCTGCTGACGGTGGTGGGTGTGGCGCTGCGTTTTGGCCGGGGCCCGGCGGTGCTGGCGGCGTTTGTCGGGGTGGGCTTGTTCGATTTTTTCTTTGTGCCACCGCGCTTCACGTTTGCGGTGCACGATGTGCAGTACCTGGTCACCTTTGTCGTGATGCTGCTGGTGGCGCTGGTGGTGGGCCAGCTCACCGCCGGGCTCAAAGTGCAGGCCGAGGCCGCCAGCGAGCGCGAAAGCCGGGTGCGCAGCCTGTACCAGATGGCGCGTGATCTGTCGGCCGCGCTGTTGCCGGAACAAGTGGCTGAGATCGGCGCACGCTTCTTGTTGGCCGAGTTCTCGGCCAAAAGTGCGCTGCTGGTGGCCGATCTGCAAGACCGGCTGCAGACCTTGCCAGGCGCCACCGCCGAGGTCGATGCAGGCCTGGCGCAATGGGCTTTCGACCGGGGTGAGGCTGCTGGCCAGGGCACCGACACCTTGGCGGCCAGCAACTGCCTGGTATTGCCACTGAAGGCGCCGATGCGCCTGCGCGGTGTGTTGGCGCTGCAACCCAGTGCGGACCGGCTGATCGGGCCCGAGCAGCGGCGGCTGCTCGACACCTGCGCGTCGCTGCTGGCGATCTCGCTGGAGCGCATCCACTACATCGAAGTGGCCCAGGCCAGCACGGTGCAGATGGCGTCCGAGCGGCTGCGCAACTCGCTGCTGTCGGCCATCTCGCACGATCTGCGCACACCGCTGGCCGCGCTGGTGGGCCTGGCCGATACGCTGGCGCTGACCCAGCCACCGCCCAGCGGCGCGCAAACCGAGATCACCCAGGCCGAACTTACCCAAGCCGAACTGACCCAAGCCATCCGCCAATCAGCGCTGCGCATGAATGCCCAGGTCAACAACCTGCTGGACATGGCGCGGCTGGAATCCGGTGCGGTGGCGCTGAACTGGCAATGGCAGCCGCTGGAAGAGGTGGTTGGCAGCGCGCTGGCGGCCTGCGCCGGGCTGCTGGCCGACCGGCGCTTGCGGGTGCAGCTTGCCGACGATCTGCCACTGCTGCGGCTGGACGCGGTGCTGATCGAGCGCGTGCTGGTCAACCTGCTGGAGAACGCCGCCAAGTACACACCGGCCGGCTCGGCGCTGGAGATCACCGCGCGGCTGGACGGCGATGCGGTGCTGCTGACGCTGGACGACCAGGGCCCGGGCCTGCCGGCAGGCCGCGAGGAAGCGATTTTTCAAAAGTTCGAGCGTGGCCGCAAGGAGAGCGCCGGCTCGGGAGTCGGCCTGGGCCTGGCGATCTGCCGCGCGATCATGCAAGCCCATGGCGCCAGCATCACCGGCGCCACGCGCGAGGGCGGCGGCGCCCGCTTCACGCTGCGCCTGCCACGCGGTGAACCGCCGCCCGACGACGGCGCCGGCCAGGCCTTGCCGGCACTGGAGACCACTGCATGAGCCCGGGGCTAACGGCGCGTGTGCTGGTGGTGGAGGACGAAGCCGACATCCGCCGTTTTGTGCGGCTGGCGCTGCAGGCCGAAGGGCATGAGGTGTTCGAGGCCGACGGTGTGCAGCGCGGCTTGATCGAGGCCGGCACGCGCCGCCCCGACTTGCTGGTGCTGGACCTGGGCCTGCCCGATGGCGACGGCGTGGACTTGATCCGCGATCTGCGCGGCTGGTCGGCGGTGGCGGTGATCGTGCTGTCGGCGCGCAGCAGCGAGGCCGACAAGATCGCCGCGCTGGATGCCGGCGCCGACGACTACCTGGTCAAACCCTTTGGTGCCGGTGAGCTGATGGCGCGGGTGCGGGCTCAGCTACGGCGCCAGACGGCGGGCAGTTCAGCCGGTGAACCGCTGCTGCAGTTTGGCGATGTCTGCATCGACCTGGTGCGGCGCACGGTGCAACGGGCCGGCGAGGCGCTGCACTTGACGCCGATCGAATACCGGCTGCTCACCCATTTGGCCACCCAGCCCGACCGGGTGATCACGCACCGCCAGTTGCTGAAGGCGGTGTGGGGCCCGGCGCACATCGAGCAAAACCACTATGTGCGGGTGCACATGGCCAATCTGCGCAAGAAGCTGGAGGCCGATGCGTCGATGCCCCGGCACCTGGTGACCGAGGCGGGCATCGGCTACCGGTTTGTGCCTTGAATCGCTGGGCCGCGATCGACGCCTCGCGGGCAGGTTTCGCCGCCGCGCCGGCCAGGAGCCTCATTTGACAGGGTTGATCCGTGCGGCGATACGGTTCACGACGGCGGCAAAGTCTCGGCCATCGTCGTTGCCCAGATCGCTGGCGACGACGGGCAGACTGCCGCTCCACGGTTGGTCGCTGAAGTAAAGCCACAGGTCGCCAACGCGGAAGTTCAATTCGCCGCACTCGCCGTAGGCGCGGTGCGGCAAGACCTTCGATAGGCCGGTAGCGCTGCCTGCCGGCGATGCCAGTACCGTGAATGTCACCTGGTTCTGGCCGGCAGCCGCCACCCGGCCCAGAAAAACCGAGCGGCTGGCGCCAACCCGTTCGGGCAATGGGGCGGTGCTGGCCGCCATCCGGCATGCCGACGCCGGCCTGCTGATGACCAGCAACACCAGCAGGGTGGCAAAGATCAAGCGGTGCATGGTCCGAATCCGCGCCAGTCGGGCACTGCTGCGCCTGCAGGCCACCCGCCTCAGCGCCCGCGCATGAACAAGCTGTCCAACTCGCGCAAGGTCATCTGGCGCCAGGTGGGCCGGCCGTGGTTGCACTGGTCGGCACGCGCTGTGCGTTCCATGTCGCGCAGCAATGCGTTCATTTCCGGCAAGCTGAGCAAACGGTTGGCGCGCACCGCGCCGTGGCAGGCCATCGTGGCCAGCAACTCGTCACGGGCACGCTGCACCATGCGCGAGCCGTCCACCTCGGCCAGCTCGGCCAGCACCGCGCGGGCCAGCGCCACCGGGTCGGCATCGGGCAGCGCCGCCGGCTGCGAGCGCACCGCCAGCACACCGGGTGACAGCGGCGCCACGTCCAGCCCCAGCGCGGCCAGCGTGTCGGCATGGGCTTCGGCCAACGCCAGCTCGGTGGCGGTGGCGGCAAAGGTGGCCGGGATCAGCAGGGGTTGGGCGGGCAGCGGTTGGCCGGCAGCGTCGCCCATTGCATCGCCCTGGGCAGTCTTGAGCCGCTCGTAGACCACCCGCTCGTGGGCGGCATGCATGTCCACCACCACCAGGCCCTGGGCGTTTTCGGCCAGGATGTAGACACCGCCGAGCTGGGCCAGCGCCCGGCCCAGCGGCCAGGCGGCGTTGCTGTCGATGGCGGCTGCAGTGGCCCGTGTGGCCAGCCCGGCCGGCGCACCGGGCCAGGACTGCGGCTGGGAGCCAACGGCGGGCTGCTGCGATGGCGTGGCGGGCCAGGGCGGGCTGGGCTCGCGGGCGTACAGCACCGCCAGGTCTTGCAGGCTCAGCACCGTCTGGCCGGCGTGGCTGGGCGGTGTCCAGGCGGGCCTGCCGTGCAAGGCCGGGGTGGGCTCGGCGGCCGGTGCAGAGGGCACCGCCGGCGCCCGCGACAAGGCCAGCGCCGCTTCCACCGCATGGCGCACCGCCTGGTGCACCTCGCGGCCATCGCGAAAGCGCACCTCGATCTTGGTCGGGTGCACGTTCACATCCACCCGCATCGGATCGATCTCGATGAACAGCACCCAGCTCGGCTGGCGGTTGCCATGCAGCACGTCCTCGTAGGCCGAGCGTGCACCATGGCCGATCAGCCGGTCGCGCACATAACGTCCATTGACATAGGCGTATTGCTGGTCAGCCCGGGCCCGCGCGGCATCGGGCAGGCCGATGCGGCCCCAGACCCTGACGCCCGGTCCGCCTTGTGTTGCCAACGGGCTGGCATCGACCGCCCGGCTCTGGTCCATGAAACCCTCGCCCAGCACCTCGGCCAAACGCTGCTCGGCCGGCGCGCTGCGCCACTGCGCCACCAGCTTGCCCTCGTGCCAGACCGCAAAACCCACATCCGGCCGCACCAGCGCATGGCGGCGCACGGCGTCCAGGCCATGGGCCAGCTCGGTGGCATCGGTCTTCAGGAATTTGCGCCGCGCGGGCGTGGCAAAAAACAGCTCACGCACCTCCACCGTGGTGCC
>JANOBL010000868.1:0-3394 GCA_031411635.1 Betaproteobacteria bacterium | reverse complement strand
CGGGCAAGGTCAAGGGCGGTCTGACGGTGCTGGTCAACGGCATCCGCGCCTTCCTGCCTGGCTCGCTGATCGACACCCGCCCGGTCAAAGACCTGAGCCCGTACGAAGGCAAGACGCTGGAATTCAAGGTCATCAAGCTGGACCGCAAGCGCAACAACGTGGTGCTGAGCCGCCGCGCGGTGGTGGAAGCCAGCATGGGCGAAGAGCGCGCCAAGCTGCTGGAAACGCTGACCGAAGGCGCGATCGTGCACGGCGTGGTCAAGAACATCACCGAGTACGGCGCGTTTGTCGACCTGGGCGGCATCGACGGCCTGCTGCACATCACCGACATGGCCTGGCGCCGGGTGCGCCACCCCAGCGAGGTGGTCACGGTCGGCCAGGAGCTGTCGGCCAAGGTGCTGAAGTTCGACGCCGAGAAAAACCGCGTCTCACTCGGCATCAAGCAGCTCGGCGACGATCCGTGGCACGGTGTGTCGCGCCGCTACCCCAGCAGCACCCGGCTGTTTGGCAAGGTCACCAACATCGCCGACTACGGCGCCTTCGTCGAGATCGAACCCGGCATCGAAGGCCTGGTGCACGTCTCCGAGATGGACTGGACCAACAAAAACGTGGCCCCGGCCAAGATTGTCACGCTGGGCGACGAGGTCGAGGTGATGGTGCTGGAGATCGACGAGGACAAGCGTCGCATCAGCCTGGGCATGAAACAGTGCAAGGCCAACCCCTGGGAAGAGTTCTCGGGCACGGTGCACCGTGGCGACAAGGTCAAGGGCCCGATCAAGTCGATCACCGACTTCGGCGTGTTCGTCGGCCTGGCCTCGGGCATCGACGGCTTGGTGCATCTGTCTGACCTGTCCTGGCACGAGACCGGCGAAGCGGCGGTGCGCAATTACAAAAAGGGCCAGGAAGTTGAAGCCCTGGTGCTGGCCATTGATGTCGAACGTGAGCGAATCAGTTTAGGCATCAAGCAGCTCGACGGTGATCCGTTTGCCAACTACACCTCGATCAACGACCGGGGTGCGCTGGTCACCGGCAAGGTCAAGACGGTGGACCCGCGTGGCGCTGAAATCCAGCTCAACGACGATGTCACCGGCTACCTGCGTGCGTCCGAGCTCAGCCGGGACCGGGTGGAAGACGCCCGCAACCTGCTGAAAGAAGGCGACGAAGTGAGCGTGATGATCATCAACGTGGACCGCAAGGCACGCTCGATCCAGCTCTCGCTGAAAGCCAAGGACGCCGCCGACCAGCAAGAGCAGATGCAGCGTTTGTCGCAGACCAGCGAGCGTGAAAACGCCGGCACCACCAGCCTGGGTGCGCTGCTGCGGGCCAAGCTGGACAACCGCGAATAACGGTGTGAGCCCCGGCCGCCTGGCGGCCGCCCCCTGGGGGGCGAGTGGGGACAGGCAGCGGCGCCTGCGCGCCGATGCCTGCCTCGCGAGCCGCCGCAGCATATTTGCTGCGGCGTGGGCCCTTCGATCAAGACCGCGTTCCCCTGGTCGCCTTCGGCGACGTTTCCCCCCGGGGATCAAAGCCAGTCTGCGAGCGACCGACATGACCCGAAGTGACCTGGTGAACCAACTGGCTGAGCGTTTTGCCCAGTTGACACAGCGCGACACCGAGTTTGCGGTCAAGACCATCCTGGATGCGATGAGCGACGCGCTGGCGCGTGGCCACCGCATCGAGATCCGTGGTTTTGGCAGCTTCTCGATCAACCGCCGGCCGCCCAGGCTGGGGCGCAACCCGCGCAGCGGCGAGAAGGTCACGATCCCCGAGAAGCTGGTGCCGCATTTCAAGCCCGGCAAGGCCTTGCGTGAGTCGGTGGACGAGCGCCTGCCGGTGGCCGAGCAGGCGCCAGGCGCCTGATAGCCCGCCGATCGGCGCCGGTAGAATCGGCGCCCGATGCGAATCATCCTCTGGGCCCTGCGGGCCTTCATTTTTTTCACGCTGTTCGCCTTTGCGCTGAACAACGAACAACCCGTGGTGGTGCACTGGTTTTTTGGTGCGCTGTGGAAGGCGCCGCTGGTGATCGTGGTGCTGGTGGCGTTTGCCAGTGGCGCGGCGCTGGGCGTGCTGGCGATGGTGCCAAGCTGGTGGCGGCACCGCCGCGTGGCCCGCCGCCATGCGCCACCACCACCGCCGCCAAGGCGCCAGGGCCCGGACACCACCCCTCAGGCCCCCAGCGAGTTTGGCCCCGAGCATCCACCGCGGGAAGGGTTGTGACCGCCGGCTGCCTGGCGCGCAACAGGGGCCGCCGTGGAGCTTGATGGCCCCTGGCTGCTGCTGGCCCTGCTGGTGGCGCTGCCCACTGCGTTTCTGCTCGGCTGGGCAGCATCACGTTTTGACCTGCGGCAATGGAAACGCGCAGACCGGCAAGCGCCCAAGGCCTATTTCACCGGCCTGAACCTGTTGCTCAACGAGCAGACCGACAAAGCCATCGACGCCTTCATCGAGGCGGTGCAGCACGACCCGGACACCAGCGAGCTGCACTTTGCGCTGGGCAACCTGTTTCGCCGGCGCGGTGAGTTTGAGCGTGCGGTGCGGGTGCACCAGCACCTGCTGCAGCGTGCCGACCTGCGCCTGGCCGACCGCGAGCGCGCGCAGTACGCACTGGCGCAAGACTTCATGAAAGCCGGGCTGTTTGACCGCGCCGAAGCCGCGTTCCGGGCGCTGGAGGGCACCCCGTTCCAGACCGAGGCGCGATTGGCGCTGCTGGCGCTGGCTGAGCGCTCACGCGATTGGCAGGCCGCCGTGGGCGTGGCGAAGCTGCTGGAGAAAAACGGCACCGGCTCGTTTGCCACCCGCGTCGCCCACTACCACTGCGAGCTGGCGCAGGAGGCCGATGACCGAGGCGATGCCGTGGCCGCAGCAGCCCTGCTGGACCAGGCGCTGGCCGCCTCGCCCAGCGCAGCCCGGCCTTTGGCGCAGCGTGCGCAGCGCCTGGCGCGGCTGGGCGATGGCGCTGCGGCACTGGCGGCCTGGGGCGAGCTGCGCCAGCGCTGCCCGGAGGTTTTCAGCCGCCTGGCCGGCGAGTTTGTGGCCTGCGCCCAGGCAGCCAACCAGAGCGATGCCGCGCACCATGCGCTGGCCCCGCTGTTTGCCCAGCAACCGGGCATCGACCTGCTGCGCGCGCTGGCCACACTGGAGGGCGAGGCACCGGGCGCATCGCCGCGCTTGATGGATGTGTTGCGCGAGCAACCCAGCCTGTCGGCAGCGATTGAGCTGCTCGACACCCCGCGCCAGACCTGGCCTGATTCAGCCCGCCAGAGTGCGCGTGATGCAGTGGCCCGCGCCGCCCGGCCGCTGCAGCGCTACCGCTGCGCAGCCTGCGGGTTTGAGGCGCAACGCCATTTCTGGCAGTGCCCGGGCTGCCTGGGCTGGGACACGTTTCCGCAGCAGC
>JANOBL010000867.1:0-1715 GCA_031411635.1 Betaproteobacteria bacterium | reverse complement strand
CGGCCACCAGCACGGTGCAACCACCGCCCGCCAGCATCGTCAGTGCGCTGCAGGTGATGCCGCCCACATGGTTCAGCGGGTTGCCCATGTGGAACATGTCTTCGGGCGTCACCCGCGTGTGTTTGGCCTGGGCTGCCGCGCTGGCCAGCAGGCTGCGGTGCGTCAGGCCCGCACCTTTGGGCCGGCCCGTGGTGCCGGAGGTGTAGATCACCATCGCCACATCGCCCGCCTGCACCTGTTGCTGCACCCTGGCCAGGCGGGCTTCGTCCAGCGGCGCGGCAGCCAATGCGGCCAGGCTGCCGCGGCCGTCACCGCCGTCACCCCCCAGTGTGATCACCCGCTGCAGCGCCGGCAACTGCGGCGCCAGCCGGCTCAGCATCGCCAAAAAATCAAAGTCGTCATGGCTGGGCAAGGTGAACACCACCCGGGTCTGGCTGTCGGCCAGCATCGTCAGCAACTCGGTGTCGCGGTAGCGCACGCTCAAGCCCACCACCGCCACGCCAATCTTGGCGGCGGCGTAAAACAGCAGCAGCCAGTCGATCTGGTTCAGGCCGATGATCGCGATGCGCTGTCCCGGCTGCAGCCCCAGGTCCAGCAGGCCGTTGGCCAGGCGGCCGCTGGCGGCGTGCACATCGGTCCAGCTAAACCGCGCATCACCATCGATGTAGGCGGTGGCCCCACCCCGCTGCTGGGCGGCCTGGGCCAGCGCCTGGTTGATCGTGGTGTGCGGGGTGATCTGCATGGCGCGCGCTCCGTGGTCAGGGCAGGGCGCATGATGCCCAAAATCCGGCGCGACTGGGGTTGGCCCACATCGTCGCTTTCGACGATTCAGGCCCCACCGGCGATCTGGAACACTGCGCCGTGACCTGCCCAGGAGATGCACCCATGCCCGAGACCTTTGCGGACGACGCCGCGTTCCGCGCCGAGGTGCGGCGGTTTCTGGACCAATCGCTGACCGAGGATCTGCGCCTGGCCGGCCGGCGTGCATCGGGCATCTTTGCCGATTACCCCGACGGCCGGCGCTGGTTTCGCATCCTGGCCGAGCGCGGTTGGAGCGTGCCGCACTGGCCGCTGGAGTGGGGTGGCTGCGGCTGGACCGCCCAACAACTCGACATCTTTGCCAGCGAGCTGGCGGCCGCCGACGCCCCCGCGCTGGCACCGCAAGGCCCACGCATGGTGGCGCCGGTGGTGCTGGCGTTTGGCACGCCCGAGCAAAAGCAGCGTTGGCTGCCCGGCATCCGGTCTGGTGACGATTACTGGGCCCAGGGCTACAGCGAGCCCGGCGCGGGATCGGACCTGGCTGCGCTGCAATGCCGGGCGGTGCGGGTTTCTGACGATTCGGGGGACACCTACCTGGTCAACGGCACCAAGATCTGGACCACCCATGCGCAATGGGCCAACAAGATTTTCTGCCTGGTGCGCACCGATGCCGCCGCCAAGGCCCAGCAAGGCATCAGCTTTTTGCTGTTTGACATGGCGCTGCCCGGCATCACGGTGCGGCCCATCATCAGCCTGTCGGGTGATCACGAGCTGAACCAGGTGTTTTTCGACGATGTGCGGGTGCCGGCGTCGGCGCTGCTGGGTGAAGAAAATCGCGGCTGGACCATCGCCAAATACCTGTTGCTGCACGAACGCGGTGGAAGCTGGTCGCCGATGCTGCGGGCACGCTGGGCGCGGCTGCAACGTGGGCTGCCAGCGGCCTTTGCCGGCCGGCC
>JANOBL010000866.1:0-7941 GCA_031411635.1 Betaproteobacteria bacterium | reverse complement strand
AACTTCGACGGTGTTTCAAAACCACGCGCGCCACGGTCGTTATGGAGCGTCGTGACGGGCTGGCGTGTTCTGTGTAGGTAAAGGAGGAGGGCCGCCGGCCCGGGGGACACGGAACAGAACACGCCAGCCCGGCGCGGCGCTCTCGCACAACACTTTGACCGACTGCATTCAAACAGTGCGGCAAAGTCAGCAACAAGCCCATTCCCGGCATTCAATCTTGTGCGATTGAATGCCAATCCGCATCAGAAAGCATGTTTGACGCCGACCTCGTAGCCCTTGGAGGTCTTGCCCGGTACGGCCGCAGGCGGTGTGCCGACCGTGAATGCCGCAGCGCCGTCATTGCAGATCGCCGAGTAGCTGCCGTACACGGCGGTGCGCTTGGACAGGTTGTAGGCATAGCCCACGGCAAACTGGCTGGCGTCGTTTGCATCGGTGCCGGCGCCGGACGCGTTGGCGCGCTGATAGCTGGCGCGCACCTGGCCCAACGGACCGACCGGTGCGGTCAGGCCCAACTCCACGTGAGTCAGCTTCTTTGCACCGTATTGCGAGACGTTGACCATCAGCATCGGCGTGACAACACCAAAGTTGTAAGAGACGCCGAGGTTGCTCACCTTGAAGGTATCCACGGTGGCGGTTTCGGTCACGCCATGCGCCACCGCAACATTCAGGCCGCCTTGCTGATAGCCCAGCCGGGCAGCGGTGTACTTGACACCGGCCACACCCTGGCCGGCAGCGGCTTGCAGTTGACCGTACAGGCCACCCAGGTCGGGCGGCAGGTAGTAACTGAGCAGGTTGTCAGCGCGGATCAAGGTTGTCGCGCCGCTGCCCAGGTTGCTCTGCAAGTTGAAGCCCGAGCCCACGCCAACCGTGCCAAACGGGTCGAAGACCGAGGTGTTCCAGAAGGTCGCATCCAGATCCCGGCCAGCGCGGATCTCGCCCAATGGCCCGGACAGGCTCACGGTGGAACGGCGGTGCCAGAGCTTGCTCGACGCGTTCATCGTGCCGTTGTTGGCGTTCACTGCAGTCTCAAGCCAGGCGCCGGCCCTCAGGCCACCGCCCAGGTCTTCTTCGGCACGGAAGCCCAGACGCGAATTGGCCAGGCCATCGGGCGACAGTTGAACCGCTGTGACACCGCCAGTGGTGACGGACCGTGCGCTCAAGTCGATGATGCCAAACAGCGTGACGCTGGACTGGGCCTGGCATGGGGTGGCCGCGAGGCTGGCGATCACTGCGGCGGCGGTGGTGCAAATCAGGTCTTTCATTCGTTGTCTCCTGACAAAGGCGAGGGTTGATCGGGGTGGTTGATCGCCGCCGGCTGATCAGGCCGTTGCGGCTTCGGCGGGGTTCGCTGAACGCCCCAAGGGGCTTGCTTTCCGAAGAATTTATGCTATCGTTAGCATTACTGTAACTTTTCATCCCTGGTCGTGTCAATTCAGATTTTTGAAAGATGCTTCCTCGTTAACCCCAAGCCCATGTGCGGAATTCACATGACCGAGATGTCTGCGTGCCGAAGTTCACTTTGGCTCAGCGTGCTATCGTTCGTGCACACAAGACACACGAGGGTGAACACCATGGTGACCATCAAGGACATCGCAGCAAGGCTGGACGTTTCCGCATCCACCGTCGGACGCGCACTGGCTGACGATCCACGCATCAGCAGCGCGATGAAGCAGAAGGTGCAGGACGTGGCCGCGGAGATCGGCTACGTCGCCAATCGGGCGGCGCGCATGATGCGCGGCGTCTCCAGCAAGCTGGTTGCGCTGATCGTTCCGGACATCCGCAACACCTTCTATTCAACGATTGCGCACTCGCTGTCCAAGTGCCTGGAG
The DNA here is from genome assembly GCA_031411635.1 of Betaproteobacteria bacterium. Taxonomy (GTDB): domain Bacteria; phylum Pseudomonadota; class Gammaproteobacteria; order Burkholderiales; family Burkholderiaceae_C; genus Pseudaquabacterium. The sequence goes on along the minus strand of JANOBL010000866.1, from coordinate 6,112 downwards.
CCCGAGGGCTTCCAACTGATGTTGTCGGAGACCGACGACGACCGGGCGGTCGAATTGCGGCATGTGCGCGAGCTGGTCAGCGTCAACGTTGCCGGCATGATCCTGGTGCCCAGCGTGCGGCCCTTGCCCGAGATGGTGCGCCTGCTCAAGCCGGTGCCGCATATCCAGCTTCTGCGCGAGCTGCCAGCGCTGGGCGATCAGTGGTTTGGCATGGACGACAAGCGGGCGATCGAGCTGGGCGTTGAACACCTGCTGGCGCTGGGCCACCGCCGCATCGCCTATGTCGGGCCTGCCAGCGATCTGTCGACCGGCGCGGCGCGGCTGGCGGGCTTTCGCAACGCACTGCAAGCGGCCAAGGCCTGGGACGGCGCACTGGAGATGTGTGTTGCAGCGTCGCAAGCGGGTGTCGGGGCCGACGCGCTGCGCCGCTTGATGGCCCTGGCCGAGCCCCCCACCGGCCTGGTGCTGGGTGGCGTGCTGCACTCACAAAGCGTGTTGGACGAGTGCGTCGCGCTCGGGCTGCGGGTGCCCGAGCAGCTTTCGGTGGTTGGTTTTGGCGACGAGCCGGGTTTTCGCTGGTGGGGCGGCGGGCTGACTACGATCAGCCTGCCGGTGTCTGAGCTCGCCACGTCCTGTGGCTTGTGGTTCCTGCACCAACTGCGCCAACGCGCGGTGGAAATGCCGCGCTACCGGTCGGTGTCGGCACCAGCGCTGGTGGTGCGCGGCAGCACGCGCGCGCCTGCGGCAACGCCGTCGGCGGCGCGCCGCATGCGCGCCAAGGCTTCCGGCTGAGGGCCCACATGATGATGCCCACACTGGTCAACGTCTCGCTCGCCGGCTGCCGCCCGTTTCCGGCGTTGCTTGCCGACGGCCGGGCGCTGGCCCTGGCCTGGTGGCGGGGCACGGCACTGGGGGCTATTGATCGCTTCGACCACCTGCTGGACGCCTGGCCGCTGGCAGAGCCTGCGCTGCGCGAGCTGACCAAAAGCGACACCACGCCCACCACCATCGCCGTCCACGGCGTGCCACTGCAGGCGCTGCGCGTGCACGCGCCGGTGGCGGCACGACAGGTGTTCTGCACGATCGGCAACTACGTCAGCCAGCTTGTCGAAGCGGCGGCCGACAGCGGCGATGGCCCACAAGGCCCCGGCGCAGCGGCGCGGCGTGAGGCGGCGTTGGCCACGCTTGAGCGTCGGCGCCGGGATGGCGCGCCCTACATCTGCGTCAAGCCCAGCGCCTGCATTGCCAGCCCGGGTGCCGATCTACCGCTTGCACCTGGCATGGCCACGCTGGACTGGGAGGTTGAGATCGGCGTCGTGATCGGCCGGCCGGCGTGGCAGGTGCCGCAGGCGCAGGCGCTGTCCCACGTGGCCGGCTACTGCGTCGTCAACGACATCACGCTGCGCGAGCGGGTCTTCCGTGCCGATCCGCCATTGCTGGGCACCGACTGGTTGCAATCCAAGGGCGGCCCCGGCTGGCTGCCGGTGGGCCCGTGGCTGGTGCCAGCCTGGCAGGTGGCCGACCCCGGTACGCTGCGCCCGTGGCTGAGGCTGAATGGCCAGACCATGCAGCACGGCCTCGCCGACGACATGGTGTTTGGCATCGCCGAGCAGATTGCCTACCTGTCGCGCCACGTTCAACTGCAGCCCGGCGACCTGCTGTGCACCGGCTCGCCGGCCGGCTTCGGCAGCCACCACCGGCGCTACCTGCAGCCCGGTGACATCGTCGAGGCCGGCGTCGACGGCCTGGGCACGCAGCGCACCGCTTGCATCAACTCCCCCACACGCTGAAACGGAACCCCGCCATGCCCCACACCGTCCTGCTCACCGATTACGCCTGGCCCGACGATGCGATCGAGCGTGCGGTGGTCGAAGCCGCAGGCTTCACGCTGGTCAGCGGCCCGGCCGCCCCGGCCGCAGCCGCCGAGATCGAGGCCCTGGCCGCGCAGCACCAGCCCGCCGCCATCCTGACTTGCTGGGCGCCGGTGTCGGCGGCGGCGATTGCCGCGAGCCACCCGCTGAAAATCGTCGCCCGCCTCGGCGTGGGGCTGGACAACATCGCGGTGCCGGCGGCCACCGAGCGGGGCATCTGGGTCACCAACGTACCCGACTATTGTCTGGACGAGGTGTCCGACCACGCGCTGGGCTTTGTGCTGGCGTGGACGCGTGGGCTGCTGCACTTTGACCGCGATGTGCGTGCTGGCCGCTGGGCACCGGCCAGCGCCAAACTGCGCCGGCTGGCCAAGCTCACCGTGGGCATCGTCGGTTTTGGGCGCATCGGCCGCAGCACCGCCCGCAAGCTGGCCGTGTTCGGCTGCCGGCTGCTGGCGCACGACCCTGCCCTTGAAGGCCAGGCCGATGGTGTGCCCTGCATGGCGCTGGAGCCGCTGCTGGCGCAAAGCGACATCGTGATCGTGCATGCGCCGCTGCTGCCCGCCTCCCACCATCTGATCAACCGCGAGCGGCTGGCGCTGATGCCACGCGGTGGGCTGCTGATCAACGTCAGCCGCGGCGGCGTGGTGGATACCGTCGCCGTCACCGAGGCCTTGGCCAGCGGCCAGCTCTCGGCCGTCGGCCTGGACGTGCTGGAGTCCGAACCCGAGGTGCCGGCGGCACTGCTGGCGCAGCCCGGCGCAATGATCACGCCGCATGTGGCATTTTCGTCCGACGCGTCGCTGGCTGAATTGCGCCGGCGCGCCGCCGAGGAAGTGGTGCGTGTGCTGCAGGGCCAGCCGCCGCAGCAGCCGCGCAATCGCCCGGCGCCACGCGCCTGAACCCATTTGCCCATGCCGACACTTCTTGAGACCCGCATGACGCACCCATCCCCCGCCCCGGACCCCGCGCTCGATCACTTTCTCGTCACCCAGCGGCTCGCTCCAGCCGGTGCGGCAGCGCACTGGCAGCCACTGGCCGGCGGTGTGTCGTCCGACATCTGGCGCGTCGATGTCGATGGGCGCAGCTTGTGCGTCAAGCGCGCGCTGGCGCAGCTCAAAGTGGCAGCAGACTGGCAGGCGCCGCTATCGCGCAATGCCTACGAATGGGCGTGGATGCAGTTTGCGGCGCGCCATTGCCCGGACCATGTGCCCGTGCCACTGGCGCATGACGAGGCGGCCGGCTTGTTTGCGATGTCGTTTCTGGAGCCCACCTTGCACCCGGTGTGGAAGCAGCAGCTCTTGTGTGGCGAGGTGGACGCTGCCACCGCTGCGGCCGTGGGTGACGTGCTGGGCCGCCTGCACGCCGCCAGCGCGGGGCGGGCCGAGCTGGCGCGTGCGTTCGAGACCATCGACAACTTCTATGCGCTGCGCCTTGAACCCTACCTGGTCGCCACGGCCAGCCACCACCCGGCACTGGCGCCGGCGCTGCTGCAACTGGTTGCGCTCACGGCCGGCACGCAGCATGCCCTGGTACACGGCGATGTGAGCCCGAAGAACATCCTCGTCGGCCCCAAGGGCCCGGTGCTGCTGGACGCCGAATGCGCCTGGTACGGGGACCCGGCATTCGACCTTGCGTTCTGCCTCAATCACCTGTTGCTCAAAAGCACTGTTGTGCCTGCAGCGCGGCTGCCGCTGGGCCGTGCGTTTGCTGCGCTGGCGGGTGCGTATCTGGCGCGCGTCGACTGGGAGCCTGTCGACCCGCTCGAAGCCCGCGCCGCGCGGCTGCTGCCGGCCCTGCTGCTGGCGCGCGTGGACGGCAAATCGCCGGTCGAGTACCTGCGCGAAGAGACCCCGCGTGCGCTGGTGCGCAGTGTGGCAAGCGCGCTGCTGCTCGACCCGCCGCTGCGGCTTGCGGCGGTCGAGGGTGTCTGGTCCGAGCGTGTGCGGCAGTTGTGGGGTTGACGGTCGGTTTGGGCCCCGTGACTTCAGAGGCCACAAAGTTGAAATAAAAAACGGCGCCCCGGGCGCCGTTTTTGTGGGCGAACGCCAGGTTGTCAAGCCTCGGTGTTCTCCACCAGCAAAGCCATGCCCTGGCCACCGCCCACACAGGCCGATGCGATGCCAAAGCGTTGCCCGCGCCGCCTCAGCTCCCGCGCCACGGTCAAGGTCAGCCGCACGCCGGTGGCCGCCAGCGGGTGGCCGATCGCAATCGCGCCGCCGTTGACATTGAGCTTGCTGCGGTCCAGCCCCAGTTCGCGCTCGCAGGCGACGATTTGCGCGCCCTGGGCCTCGTTGATCTCGATCAACGCGATGTCGGCCAGGCCCAAGCCGCAGCGTGACAGCAGCGCGCGGATGGCCGGCGCCGGGCCGATGCCCATGATCTCCGGTGGCACACCGGCCGCTGCCGCGCCGTGCAGCTTGGCCAGTGGCTTGCAGCCGTGCTGGCGCACAAAGCCACCACCGGCCACCACGGCGGCGGCGGCGCCGTCCACCAGGGCTGCGCTGTTGCCGGCGGTTTGCACACCGCCCGGGTACACCGTGCGCAGTTTGGCCAGCGCTTCCAGCGAGCTGGGCCTGGGATGGGTGTCGATCTCGGCGCGTGCGTTTTTGCCGGCCAGCTTGATGCCACGCGGCTGGTAACCGGCCAACTCGAAGCTCTCGCTGACCACAGCCACGATCTCCTCGGCCAGCCGGCCGGCCTCCTGCGCCGCTAGAGCGCGCTCAAACGAGCCGGCGGCATAGGCATCGATGTCTTCGCGTGAGATGCCGTACTTCCTGGCCAGGTTCTCGGCGGTCTGGATCATCGACACCCGGGCCGCCGGGTCGTCCAGCGCCTCCCACAAGAAATCCTTGAACTCCACCGGCGCACCCAGCTTGAAGCCGGTGCGGTGGGTGTAGGCGGCGATCGGGTTGCGCGTCATCGACTCGCTGCCCACCACCAGCGCGCTCTGGGCATAGCCCAGCGTGATCTGGTCGGCGGCCTGGCGAAACAGCTCAAACCCGGTGCCGCAGATGCGCGCGGCCAGGATCGCCGGCACCTCGATAGGCACGCCGGCGTAGAGCCCGATGTGGCGTGGCAGCACAAAGGCGTCGAAATCGGCCTGGGCCATCGATCCGGTGATCACCGAGCCGATATCGGCCCCGGCCACGCCGGCGCGTTGCAGCGCCTCACGCGCCACCTTGATGCCCAGGTCGGTGGGCGACACCGGGCCCAGCGCACCGCAGTAATCGACAAACGGCGTGCGGGCACCGTCGACGATCCAGATGTCGTCAAACGCCGCTGAAAATCCATGCGCGCTCATGCGTTTCCCCCCAAATTCGTCCCCATGTTTGTCCTCAAGGCAGCCAGCCCACCCCAGGTCTCGCTGAAGATGCCCGCGTCCATCAGCTTGACATCCCGGATGATGGGCTTGAAGCCCATGTGGGCCAGCACGTCACGCTCGATGTCGATGCCGGGCGCCACCTCGGTCAGCTCCAGCCCGTCTTCACGCAGGTGGAACACCGCACGCTCGGTGACAAACACCACCTGCTGATTTCGCAGCGCCGCGTCATGGCCGTTGAAGGTGATCTGCTCCACATGCTCGACAAACTTGCGCGATTTGCCCTCCTGGTGGATCGTCAGCTTGCCGCCGCCCACGCTCAGCTTCAGTCCACCGGCGGTGAAGGCGCCGCAGAACACCAGCTTCTTGGTGCTGCGCGTGATGTTGATGAAACCACCGCAGCCCACTGGCCGGCCGTTGAACTTGCTGACATTGACGTTGCCATGGTCGTCGGTCTGCGCCAGGCCCAGAAAGCTGGCGTCCAGCCCACCACCGTCGTAAAAATCGAACTGGAAGCTCTGCTCGATGATCGATTCGGCGTTGTAGGCCAGGCCAAAGTCGCCGAGCTGGGCCGGGATGCCGCCGTTGACGCCGCTTTCGATGGACAGCGTCAGCAGGTCGGACACGCCTTCTTCGGCCGCCACCGACGGGATGCCGGCCGGGATGCCGATGCCCAGGTTGGTGATCGCACCGGGCGTCACCTCCAGCGCGGCACGGCGCGCAATCACCTTGCGCTCGTCCAGCGGCATCACCTCCATGCTGCCGGTGGGCACCATCACATCGCCGCACAGCGCCGGGTTGAACTGCGTGGTGATGCTTTGCATGTGGTTCTCGGGCTTGCCCAGCACCACGTAATCCACCACCAGGCCGGGGATCTTCACCGCCTTGGGGTGCAGGCTGCCGGCCTTGACGATGCGCT
>JANOBL010000865.1:0-2859 GCA_031411635.1 Betaproteobacteria bacterium | reverse complement strand
GCCAGCAGCTCAACGATGTCCAGCACCATGTGGATATCGGTGCTGGTCTTGCCCTGGGCGGTGACCGGTGGGCAATCGACAATCTCGAAGCCGGCGCGCAAAAACGCATGGCGATAGGTTTGGTACCAGTTCGGGTTGAGGTAACAGCGCCGCACCAGCAGCCGGCGGCGGGCCTGCGGGTCGTGGCCCACCGGGATTTCCAGCGATTCCACCAACCAGCGTATCCACTCGGTGGGCTGGCGCGCAAAGCGCTCGGCCGCCGCCGGCTGCAACTGCCGCAACTGGGTGTAGACATTGTCGAAATCGACGAACAAGGCGCTTTTCATGGGTCCACGGCGGGCAAGACAGGGCCGGCAGTATGGCGCACAGCCCGCTGCCGTTGCCCGCAGCGCAGGGTTGTTCGGCCGCTCGGCGGCACGCCGGCTGCGGTACAACCGCAACATGCCTGGACCGACCCGCCTGCTGCTGTTGACCGTGCTGGCCTGGCTGGGCCTGGCTGCCTGTGGCGGTGGCGGTGGCGACAACACGGCGCAAGCCACACCGGTGCTGGCTGCGGCAGCCGATGTGCCTGCAAGCACAACATCGGTGTTGACGACGGCACCTAGCGCTGACATCAGGCCGGCCACCACGCCAGCCTCCACGCCAGCCTCCACGCCAACGCTGGCTGCGCCAACCGCCCCCACCCTGCCCCGCAGCGGCCTGGTGGCGGCCGATCTGGCGCTGCTGATCGCCGAGGGCGACCCACTCAGCGAGGCCATTGCGCTGGCCTACCAGCGGGCCCGCAACATCCCCGAGGCCCACATGATCCGGGTGCCGGTGCCTTTGCAAGTAGGCAGCGATGTGATCAGCGCCGCGGCGTTTGCCGGCCTCAAGGCCAGCATCGATGCCAAGCTGCCGGCCAGCGCCCAGGCCACCTTGGTGACCTGGGCCCAACCATCCCGGGTGCAAGGCGCTTGCAGCATGGGCCTGACCAGCGCGCTGGCCTTTGGCTACAACCCAGCACTGTGCGGTGGCTGCAGCCGCACCCAGGCCTCGGCCTACTTTGACAGCGACAGCACCCGGCCCTTCACCGACCTGGGCCTGCGGCCATCGATGATGCTGGGTGCCAGCACGCTGGCTGCCGCCCAGGCGCTGATCGATCGGGGCGTGGCAGCCGACGGCAGCGCACCCACCGGCACCGGCTACCTGGTGCGCACCAGCGATGCGGCGCGCAGCGTGCGCCATGCCGATTACCCGGCGCTGTTGGCGGCCTGGGCCAGCGCGCCGGGCCTGGCGCTGCGCTACCTGGACGCCAGCGCGGCCGGCAGCCCGCAGGTGATCAGCAACCAAAACGATGTGCTGTTTTACTTCACCGGCCTGGCGCAAGTGCCGGCGCTGGCCAGCAACCGGTTTTTGCCCGGCGCGGCGGCCGATCACCTGACCTCGTTTGGCGGCCTGCTGCCCGGCGCCAACGGCCAGATGCCGGCCACCGATTGGTTGATGGCCGGCGCCACCGCCAGCTACGGCACGGTGGAAGAGCCCTGCAACCATGTTGAAAAGTTTCCCAAAGCCTCGGTCCTGATCGAGCATTACCAACGCGGCGCCACGCTGATCGAGGCCTATTGGAAATCGGTGGCCTGGCCGGGACAGGGCCTGTTTGTTGGCGAGCCGCTGGCCCGGCCGTGGAACCAGCCTGCCGAGGCGGTGATCAGCGGCAACGCGTTGCTGGTTCGCACCCGGTCGCTGCGCCGCAACAGCAGCTACCGGGTGGAATTTCGCCCGTACGGCGTTGCCGGCTGGACCGTGCTGGCCACGATGACCGCCGGCCAGCCGCAAGCCATCACCTGGCGGGTGGCGCTGCCGGCCGACAGCGCCGGTGGCCATCTGCGCTGGGTGGGGCCCTGTGCCACCTCACCCAGCCAGGCTTGTGTGCTGGCGCAGTCGACTTGAAACCCAGTGGTCAGCCGTTCATCCGGTAACGCTTGACGCCGTCCGCGCCCAGCTCGCACACCGCCTCGCCGCGCGCGATCAGGTAGTTGATGTGGGCCAGGCTCTCGCCGGTGGCCATGCCCAGCAAATCACCCTTGCCATCGATGGGCCGGGCAAACAGCGCACCAAACACATCGATCGCACGCTTGGGGCTGTCGGCCAGGCTGCGGCGCAAGCGGGTCAGGCCACGCTCATGGCCGGCGGCCAGCCGGTCCAGCCGGGCGTGCAGGCCTGTGAACGGCTCGCCATGCGCCGGCAACACCAGCAGATGGTCACCCAGGCTGCTGCGCAAATGCGCGATCGAGGCCATCCAGTCGCCGAGCGGATCGGCATCGGGCTCGGTGGGAAAAACACTGACGTTGGACGATATGCGCGGCAGCACCTGGTCGCCCGAGATCATCACGCCCAGGTCATCATTGACCAGGCAGGCATGCTCGGGTGAATGGCCCCGGCCGACGATTGCGCGCCAGCGGTGGGCGCCGATCAGTACCGACTCGCCATCGCTGATCCGGCGAAAACTGTCCGGCAGCGGGTGCAGGTATTTGCCAAAGCCGCCAAAGCGCGAGCGGTACACGTCCAGCGCCTCTTCGGGCCAGCCAGCCTGGTGGTAGAAGCGGATCGCGTCGTCGGGGGCCTCGCGGCCGGTGTCGGCGCACAGCGTGCGGCAGGTCAGGTATTCCAGCCGCGTCATCCACAGCCGGCATTGAAACTTGCGCGTCAACCAGCCGGCCATGCCGACATGGTCGGGGTGCATATGGGTGCAGAAGATGCGGGTGATGCGCGCGCCCTGGAGCGTGGCCGCCAGTGGGCCGCCGTCGGCAATCAGTTGGCGCCAGGCGGCCAGCACATCGGGCGTCTTGGTGCCGGTGTCGACGATGGCCCAGCCCGGGC
>JANOBL010000864.1:0-5711 GCA_031411635.1 Betaproteobacteria bacterium | reverse complement strand
ATGTCCACCGCGCTGTACCCGCTGTGGAAGCTGGAGGAGTCGGGTGCCGCCTGGGTGTACCAGATCGCCCGCTTCAACCCCTTCACCCATGCGGTGGAATGGATGCGCTTTGCGCTGTACGGTAAAGATGCCGGCGCGTCACCCTGGATCGTGCTGGCCACCCTGGCGCTGTGCTTTGGCCTGGCGGCCTGGGGCTACGACCCGCAGCGTGGTTTTGGTGCGCTGACCAAACGCGGCGGCGGCCCGCCATGAAGCATGACGCGGGCTTCGCCCGCATCACTCGCCACGCTTTGCGTGGCTTCATGAAGCCGGCGCGGAGGGCCGGCGAGTCATCTTCATCGTTCATCGGCGGTACAAGCCGGCGCCGCCTGCTGGGCCTGCTGTCGGCAGCCATGTCGGGCATGGCCTGCGGCGCCGCGCTGGCGCAAGTGCCGCCGCGCTTCCCAACCCGGCCCATCAACCTGTGGCTGCCGTGGCCGGCCGGTGGCGCCACCGATTTGACCTTTCGTGTGCTGGCCGAGGCCGCCGCACGCCTGCTCGGCCAGAAGATCCTGGTGCAGAACCGGGGTGGCGCCGGTGGCACCCTGGCGATGCCGATCCTGCAGCAGGCCGCGCCCGATGGCTACACCTTGGCGCAGATGCCACAAACCGTGCTGCGTGCACCGTGGACCCGCAAAGTACTGTGGGACCCGATCCGCGACACCACGCCGATCATCCAGCTCTCGGGCGTGACCTTTGGCATCGTCGTGCCGGCCACCAGCCATCTGCGCAACCTGGACGATTTGTTTGCCTTTGCCAAGGCCCAGCCCAACACGCTGAGCATCGCCACCAACGGCGCCGGCACCACACCGCATGTGGTGATCGACGAGCTGTTTGGCAAACGGGGCCTGAGCTACATCCACGTGCCGTACAAAGGCACGGCCGAGCAGATGATTGCGGTGTCGGCCGGCCAAGTGATGGTGGGTGTCAACAGCAACGGTTTTGCGCCGTTTGTCGATTCGGGCCGGCTGCGGCTGCTGGTCACGTTTGGTGAGCAGCGCACCAAGCGTTGGCCCACGGTGCCCACGCTGAAAGAGCTGGGCCATGGCATCGTGGCCACGTCGCCCTACGGCATCGCCGGGCCGGCCGGCATCCCGCCCCACGTGGTGCAGATCCTGCATGACGCCTTTCGCAGCGCGATGAACGATCCCGAGCATTTGGCCGAGCTGGCGCTGTACGACCAGGAGATCGCCTACCTGGGCCCCGAGGACTACGGCCGGGTGCTGCGCGCCGGCTACGAGCATGAGCGCCAGGTGGTGCAGCGGCTGGGCCTGGCCAGCACACCCGAGTAGCCGGGCGAAAACCGTCAAAATACCATCCACTTGGATGGTGATACGATGGCGACATGCCCAAAGCCGCCCTCAGCCCCGCTCTGCGCGCCAAACCGGCCGATGCCGAAAAACTCACGATCAACCTCGGTTTTGTGGATCTGGGCCAGATTGATCTGCTGGTGGCCGAAGGTTTTTACGGCAACCGCAGTGATTTCATCCGCACCGCGATCCGCAACCAGCTCGGCAACCATGCCGACGCACTGAAGCAGGTGGTGGCGCGCAAGCTGTTTGTGCTGGGGCTGCATCAGATCAGCGCCGATGACCTGCGCAGCGCGGTGGCCGCCGGCCAGCGATTGCAGATCCGGGTGCTCGGCCTGGTGACGATTGCCGACGATGTGACGCCCGAGCTGGCATTGGCAGCCATCGACACGCTGGACGTGCTGGGCGCGCTGCAGGCCAGGCCCGAAGTGAAAACCGCGTTGGCGTCGCGCCTGCGCGCATCCCCCTGACCCGACAAGCTGACCTTACCAAGGACCGCATGAAAACAACCCTCCAACGCCTGATGCACGAAGCCACCCGCTTGACCCGCTCAGGCCGTCTCGGCGATGCCACCCAGGCCCTGCAGCGGGCGCTGCGTGGCCTGTCAAACTGGGGCAGCGCCCATCCGGCGCCAGCCGCCGCCACGGTGATCGACGGCTGCGTGTCGGGGCGCAACCCCGCCCCCACCCATCCGGCCAAAAACACGGCCGTGCCCACCGCCGATCCAGGCCAGTTCAGCAGCGCCAGCCACAGCCACGGCGGGCTGACCCGGGCCTACAAGCTCTACACCCCAACCGGCGCGGCCGGCCGGCGCCTGCCGCTGCTGGTGATGCTGCATGGCTGCACCCAGAACCCGGACGACTTTGCCGCTGGCACTGGCATGAACGAGCTGGCGATTGAACAAGGTTTTTATGTGCTGTACCCGGCCCAGGCCGCCGATGCCAACCCGCAGCGCTGCTGGAACTGGTTCAAGCACAGCCACCAGCAGCGTGGCCGGGGCGAGGCGGGCTGGATCGCGCATTTGACGCAGGCCCTGATGGCGCAGCACAACATCGATCCCGGCCGGGTCTGGATTGCCGGGCTGTCGGCCGGCGGTGCGATGGCGGCCAATGTGGCCGCCGCCTATCCCGAGGTCTACGCGGCCGTGGGTGTGCATTCCGGGCTGGCGGCGGGCGCGACCAGCAGCCTGCCCGAGGCGCTGGCGGCGATGCGTGGTGCCGCCGGCCCGGTGGCACCGGATTCAAACCAGGCAGCGGTGCCGACGATCATCTTCCACGGCGACCAGGATGGCACCGTGCACCCTCGCAATGGCGAGCAGGTGCTGGCGGCCGCGCTGGCCGGGGCACTGCCGCAAGCACAGCCCCGCGTGCAGCGTGAGCAAGGTGCGGGCAGCCGGCGGCACACCCGCAGCGTGCACCACAACGCACAGGGCCAGGCGCTGGCCGAGCACTGGCTGATCCACGGCGCCGGCCACGCCTGGTCGGGTGGTCGGCCGCAAGGCAGCTACACCGATGCCAGCGGGCCCGATGCCTCGCGCGAGATGCTGCGCTTCTTCCAGTCGCTGACGCCGCCGGGCCGCGCCTGAGCACAACTCAACTCAGTTGCTCCACCGCGTGTCGCGCGACCCACAAGGCATGAATCAGGCGCCGCCAAACAGACGCCGCGGAACCGGCTCCGCCGGGCCGCTGGCGGCGCCCCCTGGGGGGAGCGCCGAACGCGCTTCGGGGGGATCAATCAAGCCGGTTCCAGCACGTGGATGGCCCGGCTGGCAGTGAAATCCTTGACCTGGCTGGCATAGGCTTTCATGTGCGGCGCCACCGCATGGGCTTGCAGCGCCGCCATCGACGCCCATTTTTCGACGACGACAAACGAGTCGGGTCCAAACTGCGCAAAGCCGGCGGTGGCACCAGACAAGTCCACCACCGCCTCGTATGCAATGCAGCCGGCCTCGGCGCGCACCGCGTCGACATTGGCGCGGTACGCCGCCAGGATGTGGTCACGTTGGCCGGGTTTGGCGGTGATGATGGCAAGCACATGGATCATGGTGGGCTCTCCGAGACAAGAAAAAACGCCGGTTCAGGCGGGCTTTGAGCGCTGCATTCTGACTTGCGGCCCTCAGCGGGCTTCCAGCAAGTCCACCAGCGCAGCATGGCCTGCGCTGCGGGCGATCTGGGCTGCCGTCAGGCCCCGGTCATCGCGCAGGTCGGTGCGCGCACCGCGCGCCAGCAGCAAGCGGGTGCTTGATTCCCAGCCCTGGCCGGCAGCCCACATCAGCGCGGTCAATCGGTTCTGGTACGCGGTGTCGATCAAAACGCCGCTGTCCAGCAGCAAGGCCACCACGTCGGCATGGCCCTGGCCGGCGGCATAAACCATCGCAGGTTTATTCATCCTGTCTACTGCGTCCGTGCGTGCACCGGCCTGCAGCAGCGCCCGCACCAGCGTGGCATCGCCGCCAAAACACGCGGCCATCAGCGGTGTCACCCGCTCCAGCGACGCCAGGTTGACATCGGTGCCCGCGGCCAAGGCCGCGGCGGCCATCGCCGCGTTGCTTTTTTCAACGGCGATCAACAACACCGTCTTGCCCAGCCGGTTGCGTGAATTGGGCGCCGCGCCACGCGCCAGCGCCGCCTGCACCGCCCCAACATCGCCCTGGCGTGCGGCCACCAGCAACTGGGCGTTCAGGCTGGTATTGCTGGTGGCTTGCGCCCACGCCAGCGGCGGCAGCAGCAGTGCCAACATCAGCAAAACCAGTCGGCAGCGCTTGATTGAAAACAGGTGCATCCAGGACATCGGCTGAAACTCCCAGCGTGACGCGGCCGCCCGTAACGGGCTGCAAACCACACTGCGATGTTCCCCCCTGCCTTGAGGGTTGACGACCCCCCAGGTTGTTGCCGCGAATTTGTCGCCTGCGAGACATCCAGCAGTTCCACCGCGTCCGACCATGACCTGCAGGTTATATCGGTGCAAGAAATTTGCGACCGGATCACAAGGCTCGACAGGAGACAAGCATGCACAGCTTTCCAAGGCAGGCCGTTGCGCTCAGGCGCACGCTGATGTTGGGTCTAGGCTTGGGCCTGGCGGCCGGTAGCGTCTGGTCGCAATCCGAGATCCAGGGTGTGGCAGCGCCCTCCGGCGGGCCGGTGCCCAAGGCGATCTCGGTATCGCAGGCCAAGCTCAGCGCGGCCGACAAGGACAGCGCCAACTTTCTGCACTCCAACATGAACTATGCGCAGACCCGGTACTACCCGGCGGCGCAGATCAACACCGGCAACGTGGCCAAGTTGAGGCCCGCGTTCCAGTTCCAGACCGAGGTGCTGGAGTCGATGGAGACCGCGCCCATCGTGGTCGACGGCATCATGTACATCACTACCTCGTACAACCATGTGTACGCGCTGGACGCCGCCAGCGGCAAGGAGTTCTGGCACTACAAGCACAAGCAGGGGCCGGTGATGACCTACTGCTGCGGCCCCAACAACCGCGGCGTGGCGATCCTGGGCGACCGGCTGTACATGGGCACCCTGGATGCCAAGCTGATCGCGCTGGACGCCAAGACCGGCAAGGTGTTGTGGGCCACGCAGATTGCCGACCCCGAGGCGGGTTATTCCGAGACCATGGCGCCGGTAGCGGTCAACGGCAAGATCCTGATCGGCACCAACGGCGGTGAATACGGCATCCGTGGCTTCGTCAAGGCCTATGACGCCAATGACGGCAAGCTGCTCTGGACCTTCGACACCGTGCCCGACAAAGGCCACGAGGGCGTGTGGGCGGTCAACGACGCCACCGGCCGCAACATGCTGCGCGACATCGCGGCCGAGAAGGCGCAGCTTGCCAGCCAGGGTGGTGATTTCTACAAGACGCTGGGCGGCGGTGTGTGGATGGCACCGGCGGTCGATCTGGAAAGCAACACCGTTTTCTTCGTCGTCGGCAACCCCAGTCCCGACCTGTACGGCCGCGAGCGCCCGGGCGACAACCTGTACACCGATTCCATCGTTGCGGTGGACTTGAACAGCGGCAAGTACAAATGGCATTACCAGTACGTGGCCCACGATGTGTGGGATCTGGACGCCGTCTCGCCAGTGATCCTGACCGAAGCCAAAGGCAAGGACGGCAAGCTGACCAAGGTGGCGATCCACGGTGGCAAGACCGGCCATGTTTATGTGCATGACCGGGCCACCGGCGCGCTGATCCGTTTCAGCGAGGCGATGGTGCCGCAGGAGAACATGTGGGTGCTGCCCACCAAGGACGGCGCGCGCATGCTGCCCGGCGCCAACGGCGGGGTTGAGTGGAGCCCGATGGCGGTCAATCCGAAGCTGCGCATGGCCTACGCGGCCAATCTGCACCAGCCCATGACCTACCACGTCG
>JANOBL010000863.1:0-2363 GCA_031411635.1 Betaproteobacteria bacterium | reverse complement strand
GCCGGCGCCGGCTGTTGCGCGGCACGGCAATGGCCAGCATCGTGGTGGCCAGCGTGGTGGTGGTGGTGGGCTGGGCCGTCAGCCGGGCGCGCAACCTGGACCATGCCGCGCTGGTGGCCGAGCGCCTGCCTGCGCTCAAGCAAGCGGTGGATGCACTGCCACCGCCCACCAATGCCGATGTGGCGCCGCTGCCGCTGGTATTGGCCCAAGTGCACGACGCCGCCCGCAGCGAGGCGTTTGCCATCGACCAGCCGCCGCTGCTGAACGGCCTGGGCCTGTACCAGGGCGACAAGCTGGATGCCGCCGCCAAGCTGGCTTACCACCGCTTGCTGGAGAAATCGCTGATGCCCCGGGTGGCGCGCCGGCTGGAAGAGCGCTTGCGCGCCGCCAGCAAGGACAACCTGGAAAACGCCTACGAGGCGCTCAAAACCTATTTGATGCTGCACACGCCAGAGCAGTTTGATGCGCCCACCTTGCGGGCCTGGATCACGCTGGACTGGGACAACAACTACACCCGGCTGGCACCCGAAGTGCGCAGCGTGCTGGATGGCCACCTGGATGCGTTGCTGGCGATGGGCCCACCGCGCGCGGCCGTTACCAAGGACGATGCGCTGGTGGCCAACGTGCGCGAGATGCTGGTGGCCTACCCGCTGGAATACCGCGTCTACAGCCGCATCAAACGCCAGTTTCGGCCCGGTGATGCGCCCGAGTTCACCGTGGCGGCAGCCGCCGGCCCCAACGCGGCCCAGGTGTTCGAGCGCGCCAGCAAGGAGCCGCTGACCAAGGGTGTGTCGGGCCTTTACACCAAGCAAGGCCATGAGCGCTTGATCAAGCCGGCGGTGCAGAAGACCACCGCGCTGCTGGCGCGCGAAGAATCCTGGGTGCTGGGCGTCAAGGCCGACCCGGCGCGATTGAAAGACGTGGCGCTGGGCGGTGGTGTGGTCGACAAGGTGCGGCGGCTGTACTACGAGGACTACATCAAGACCTGGGATGCTTTCCTGGCCGATGTGCGGCTGGTCAAGCTGGGTGGGCTGGAGCGCAGCATCGCGGTGGCGCGGTTGCTGTCGGCGGTGGATTCGCCGCTGGCCGGCTATCTGCGCGGCGTGACGGCAGAGACCAGGCTGGTGCCCAACCCCGCCGCGGCCAATGTGCTGGAAAAGGCCGCCGCCCAGGCCAAGGAAGACGCCGCCAAACTGGCCGGCACCGCACCCGCCGATGCCGGTGGCAGCGGCGGCCCGCTGGAGCGGATGGTGGACGACCACTTTGCCGGCATCCACCGCCAAGTCACCGGCACGCCGGCACCGATAGACGACACGCTGAAGATGTTTGGCGAGCTGTATTCCCAGCTCAGCGCGGTGGATGCGGCGCAGAAGAGCAAATCCCCAGCCCCGCCCGGCGGTGGCGCCGAGAAGATCAAGGCCGCTGCCGGCCAGCAGCCGGCACCGATACGCGCGATGCTGGAGCAGCTTGCCGATGCCGGTGCCAGCCAGGGCCGCAGCGCCGAGATCGCCGGCCTGGCCACCGAGCTGAAGCCGATCGCCGAGTTCTGCAACCGCGCAATCACCGGCCGCTACCCGTTTGCCAGCGGCGCCAAATCCGACGTGCTGCCAGAAGACCTGGGCCAGCTCTTTGGCGGTGGTGGCCTGATGGACGAGTTTTTCCAGAAGCGCCTGGCCAACCTGGTGGACACCGGCAGCGCCACCTGGAGCTACAAGCCGCTGGGCGACGGCAGCAAGCCGGTGCAAGCATCTGCGCTGGCCGAGTTTCAACGCGCGGCACGCATCAAGGACGTGTTTTTCCGCAGCGGCGGCAAGGCGCCGGCGATGAAGATCGAGATGCGGCTGGCCGAGATCGACCCGGCGCTGAAAGAGCTGGTGCTGGACATCGATGGCCAGGTCAACAAGCTGGTGACCGGTGGCCAATCGGTCGCCATCGCCTGGCCCAGCCAGCGTGTGGCGGTGCAGATCAAGCTCAGCACCGCGTTGGGCGATGCCGGCCCGAAAGCGCTGTTCGAAGGGCCGTGGGCGCTGTTCCGGCTGTTTGACCGCTACGAGGTGCAGCCGTCGTCGGCACCGGAAAAATTCAGCCTGGTGCTGAACCTGGACGGCAAGAAGGCGCGGGTGGATGTGATCGCGGCCAGCGTCTTCAACCCGTTCCAGATGAAAGAGATCAAGCAGTTCCGCTGCCCGGCCGCGCTATGAGCCACCACACGCCCCCCGGCTGGCATGGCAAGCTGCCCGCGCTGGGCGACTTTGCGTCGCGCCGGCTGGAGCCGGATTTTCTGGCGGTCTGGGATGCCTGGCTGGCGGCCGGCCTGCAGCAGCTTCGGCTGCGCAACCCGGCGGGCTGGCTGGACGCCTACC
>JANOBL010000862.1:0-1678 GCA_031411635.1 Betaproteobacteria bacterium | reverse complement strand
GCAGCACCGGCGGCGACAAGGGCTCACCCACCCCCACGCTGTGCGAGCGGATCAGGTTGAGCTGCAAGGTGGCCAGATCGGCCTCGCTGATGCGGGTGGATGCCAGCTTGCCAAAGCCGGTGTTGACGCCGTATACCGGCGCCGTGCCTTCGGCGGCACGCCGCACCACGTCCGCGCTGGCCTGGATGCCGGGCAGCGCGGCCGGGTCCACCATCAAGGGCTGGCCACCGGCGTGGATGGCTTGCAGTTCGTCCAGCGAGAGTTGCCCGGGGCGCAGCAGCATGGTGTTTGTCTGGCTCCTTCCCCTGGCAGGGGGAAGGTTGGGATGGGGGTTGAGCGGTTGAACCGCCAAACAGTGGTTTGTGCCGATGGCGGGGCATCACCCCCACCCCAACCCTCCCCCTGGCAGGGGGAGCGAGCGGATCACAGCATTGGCAAGTTCAAACCCTGCGCTCGCGCACAAGCCACGGCGGTTTCGTAACCGGCATCGGCATGGCGCATCACGCCGGTGGCGGGGTCGTTCCACAGCACCCGCGCTATGCGCTTGGCCGCTGCATCGCTGCCATCGCAGACGATCACCACACCCGAATGCTGCGAGTAGCCCATGCCCACGCCACCGCCGTGGTGCAGGCTGACCCAGGTGGCGCCACCTGCGGTGTTGAGCAGCGCATTGAGCAATGGCCAATCGCTGACTGCATCGCTGCCGTCTTTCATTGCCTCTGTCTCTCGGTTCGGGCTGGCCACCGAGCCTGAATCCAGGTGGTCACGGCCGATCACGATCGGCGCCTTCAGCTCACCCGACTTGACCATCTCATTGAACGCCAGGCCGGCACGGTGCCGCTCGCCCAGCCCGATCCAGCAGATGCGCGCCGGCAGGCCCTGGAAGGCAATGCGCTCGGCCGCCATGTCCAGCCAGCGGTGCAAATGCGCATCGGCCGGGAACAACTCTTTCATCTTGGCATCGGTCTTGTGGATGTCCTCCGGATCGCCCGACAAGGCCACCCAGCGGAACGGCCCCTTGCCCTGGCAGAACAGCGGCCGCACATAGGCCGGCACAAAACCCGGAAAGGTAAATGCATTTTTCACGCCCGCATCCAACGCCACCTGGCGGATGTTGTTGCCGTAGTCCACCGTGGGCACACCCAATGCCTGGAAATCCAGCATCGCCTGCACATGCACCGCGCAGCTTTGCGCCGCCGCCGCGCGCAAGCCGGCGTGGGCCGTGTGGTCGGCTTGCGCGGCGCGCCAGGCATCCACGCTCCAGCCGCTGGGCAAATAGCCGTTGACCAGGTCGTGGGCAGAGGTCTGGTCGGTCACCAGATCAGGCCGGATGCCGCCCATCCGCGCGCGCTGCACCAGTGCCGGCAGCAACTCGGCCGCATTGCCCAGCAAGCCGATCGACACCGCTTTTTTCTCGGCGGTGTACTTGGCAATGCGGGCCAGCGCATCGTCCAGATCGTGGGCCTGCTCGTCCAGGTAACGGCTGCGCAGCCGGAAATCGAGGCGGCTTTGCTGGCACTCGATGTTCAACGAGCAAGCGCCGGCAAAGGTGGCCGCCAGCGGCTGCGCACCGCCCATGCCGCCCAGCCCGGCGGTCAAGAACCAGCGCCCGGCCAGGTTGCCGCCATAGTGCTGGCGGCCGGCCTCGACAAAGGTTTCATAGGTGCCCTGCACGATG
>JANOBL010000861.1:0-2145 GCA_031411635.1 Betaproteobacteria bacterium | reverse complement strand
GCTGCCGCCGCCTGCGCGCGACGCCAGATCGTCGTCGACGAACAGCAGGCGGGCGCCTGCGTTGTCGACGATGTAGGCCACCTCTTCGGACGACAGCCGGTAGTTGACGGGCAGCAGCACCGCGCCGACGTGGCTGGCCGCAAACGCGATCTCCAGGAAGGCCGCGCTGTTCTTCATCAGCAGCGCGACCACGTCACCGGGGCCGACGCCCTGCCCGACGAGCCAGCCACCGAGGCGCTCGATGCGCTGCAGGAACTGGACGTACGAGATGCGCTGGTCACGGTAGACCAGCGCCGTCTTGTCCGGCACCCGTTCGGCGTGAAAGCGGATGAAGCTGGAGAGGTTGATCATGGCGCCCTCGTGTCGGCCTCAGTACGAGCGCGGCATGCCCAGGTCGTGCATCGCGATGAAGTTCAGGATCATTTCCTGCGGTACCGGTGCGAACTGCGACAGCCGCGAGTCACGCCACAGCCGCTCAACGTGCATCTCGCGCGAGAACCCCATGCCGCCCATCGAGTGCATTGCGCGCTCGGTCGCCTGCGCCAGCGCTTCGGCGGCCAGGTATTTGGCGGTGTTGGCTTCGCTGGCGTAGGGCCGCTTGTTGTCGCACAGCCAGGCGGCCTTGAAGTTCATCTCGCGCGCGCACGACAACATGGCGTGCGCCTGAGCCAGCGGAAACTGCACCGACTGGTAGCTGGCGATCGGGTTCTTGCCGAAGACGCGGCGCTGGTTTGCGTAGTCCACTCCCAGGCGGATGGCCAGCCGCGCCGAGCCGATGGCCGCTGCGGTGGTGACCAGGCGCTCGGTGTTGAGCACGTCGAACAGCTCGACCCAGGCCATGTGCTCGGTGCCGACCAGTTCGTGCTCGTGCACCTCGACATCGTCGAAGAAGACGCTGCTCGAGCTCAGCGTATGGGTGCCGAGCTTGTCGATCGGCGTGTGGCTCAGGCCTGCGCGCTGGGTATCTATCATGAACAACGAGATGCCGTGCGTCTTGCGCTGCACGTCCTCGATCTTCTGGGTGCGCGCAACGACCAGCATTTTGTGCGAGTCGGGCACCGCGGTGATCCAGATTTTGCGGCCGTTCAGCCGCCAGCCGCTGGGCGTGCGGGTGGCGAAGGTGGTGATCGCGGTCGTGTTGATGCCGGCGTCGGGCTCGGTCAGCGCCATGCAGAAGCGCATCTCGCCGCGGCACATCTTCGGCAGGAATTCTCGCCGCGCTTCTTCCTTGCCGTGCTGCGCAAGCGCAACGCCGCCGAACACCGGGTTGAGGATGAACAACTGCCCGAGCGTGGAGCCCGCGCCGCCGGCGGCGAGTTCCTCGATCGCCAGCACCAGTTCCGTCATGCCCAGGCCCGAGCCACCGTAGTCCTCGGGCAACGCGATGCCGCACAGGCCGGTGTCGCACACGGCCTGCCACAGTTCGGCCGGGAACTCGTGCGCGGCGTCCTTGCGGCGCCAGTAGTCGACGCCATGATCCGCGCCGACGCGTCGCGCCGTTTCCTGGATCATGCGTTGCTCGTCGGTGATGTCGAAGTCCATGGTGTCTCCTCCTTAGGCGCCGGCCAGCAGCGCCAACGGGCGCTGAAGGATCGACTTCAAGGTGTTGAGGAATCCGAGCGCAGCAACGCCCGTGTGAATGCGGTGATCGGCCGACAGCACCAGCCCGAGCTCGCGCCGCAACGCCGGCCGACCTTCGTCGTCGGGACGGAAGCAGGACTGCACCGCGCCGACGCCGAGGATGGCGCTCTGCCCCGGCACGATGATCGAGCTCATGTAGTGCACGTCGTGCATGCCGGCGTTGGAGATGGTGATCGCACCGCCCTGGACGTCGGCGCTGCGCAGCGTCGCGTTGCGCGCACGCTCGATGACGGCGTCGACCGAACGGACGAGGTCGAAGAACGACTGGCCCGCCAGGTCGTGAACGACCGGACTCATCAGCCCCGAAGCGGTGTCGACGGCAAGGCCTACGTCCAGCGTCGGCAGGCTCACCAGGCCCTGCTCGGTCCAGATGCGGTTCATGCCCGGCGTGCGGCGCAGGGCTTCGACCACCGCGGCCACCAGCAGGTGGGTGACGGTGGTGCGCGGACGCCCGGGCAGTTCGATCAGCGACTTGCGCAACTGCAGCAACTCGCTGACCTCGAC
>JANOBL010000860.1:0-7522 GCA_031411635.1 Betaproteobacteria bacterium | reverse complement strand
AGTTGGGCGTGGCGAAGTTCTTGCTGCTGGTGAACTTGTTGGGCTGGCTCAGGTTGGCATCGGCCAGGCTGTACAGGCTGCCGTAGCGGCCGCTGCACTCCCAGTCGAAGTTGATAGCGCCTTTCTCAACCCCGTACTCGTCGTTGTCGTTGTCGACGATCTCGGCGGTGATGGGGTAGCTCACGCCGGTGGTTTCGGCTTCAAACGGATCGGGCCGCAACACCACCTTGGCCTTGGTGGTGGTGATGACCCAACGCTCCATCTGGCGGCTGGCGCCGACATCGCTGGCGATGCGGGCAAACGAGGCATAGCCCAGCACCGTGTCAAAGGCCTGGATGATCTTGAGCACCGGCAGGATGCCCAGCACGTTTTTGCCACCCAGCTTGACGCCGGTAACCACCTCCAGCAACGGGCTGCGCAAGTTGGCATCGGCCAGCCGCGCGGCGCAAAACTCAGCCAGCTTGGTCAAGGCATCGGCCAGCAGCGGTGACATCACACCGGTGTCGGGGTCGAAGGTCAGCGCCTTGCCAATCGTCTTGAACGCGGTCCAGGCGTCGGTGCTGCCGTCGCTGAGCTTTTGGATGATGTCGGGCACCTGGGTTTGCAACACGCTGAGCAAGGTGCCGGCAAACGCCGTCATCAGCTCTTTGCGGGCGTCACTGTTGCCCTTGCCCTTGGCAAACTCGCCCAGCTTCTCGGCCAGCAGGCCAAAGAAAAACGGCCCCACCAAGTCGATCAGCAACATCTTGATCTGCAGGTGTTTGCTGATGTCCAGGCCACGGATATAGGCCTTTTGCGAGGCCGGCAAACGGTCGAACGCGGTGGCATCGGCCAGCGGCTGCTGGCCGGCCATCAAGACCACCACGCTGTACTCGGTGCGTTTGGCCGCCTCGGGCACGATGTCCAGCGTGATGGTGTCGCTGACGCTGCGAAAAAACCCGTTGGGGTCGTCCGGCGCGTAGTACTGGCTGCCCCAGGCGCCCACGGTATTGGCCACCGAGTCAAACGCCGCTGGCAACGGCAGATCCATCACCTCGCCTACCTGCACAGGCGCCTGCGGCTCGGCATGGCGCTGGCCGGCGGTGTCAAACCAGGCCTCGCGGTTGACGATCACCACCGCGCGCCGCACAAACTGGTTGTCGACGAACAAGCTGTTCAAGGTATCGCCTTGCACCACCTGCAAGCCACTCAGCACGCTGGCCGGCTCCACCTTCAGCCCCAGCGCGTGCTTGCGCGCCTCGGCCACCCGGCCGGGTGGCATCAGTTGCAACGCGGCCTGGGCCACCGCCTGCAGCAGCGCCGCCGAGCCGCTGGCCAGGGCTTTGGCATCGGCAGTCAACAACGTGAGCAAACGCGCTGCCAGCGTTGCGGTGGCAGCATGGTTTTCCAGGCTTTGGCGCATCGCGTCGCGGGTATTGGCACCCAGAAACGGCAAGCCCAGCGCAAAGTGCAACAGCACCGCCGCCGTGCTGTGCAGCGACAGCGCGGGCCGGCCCAGGCCCACCCAGCCCAGCAACAGCGACGTGCCATCGGCCGCCACCACGCTGGCAAGCTGCGGGCCATCGGCAAAGACATCGATCTGCGCTGCATCGGCGGTGACCAGCACCACCCCGCTGGCACTGATCACCTGGGCCGGGCGCAGGCTGATCGCCGCCGGCAAGTCCACCGCCACCCGCAGCGTGGCTGCCGGCACATCACCCGGCGGCAGGTCCAGCAGCGGGTTGCGCGGCTTGTCGGCCGGTGTTTCGCTGCCACCGCAACTGATCAAGGCCAGCGGCGTGCTCAGCACCAAGCCGCTGGGCAAACCCAGCAGCAGCTTGCGCCGCAGCGCATCACGGGGGGCCACCCCCTCAAAGCGATTCTTCATGCCCAACTCCCTGTAAACACAGGCCCGGCGCAGGCCCATCACACAAAGCATCGGCCCCCACCGTTAGGCAATCGCTAGCGGCGCAGCCTGTTGGCCCCTGCAGACAGGTGAACAAGACGGGCTCAGCGCGCGCCCACCCACGGCGCGCTGCGGCCACGTCCTACAAGCCCCTGCGGCACCGGCCGATGGCTGCTGCGGCGCGGCGTTTCTACAGTGGTGCCATGGGTTGCAGCAAGCCTGATTCACTGTTTGGCCCGGCCCCACGCACCCAGCCTCCCCCGCAAAACCAACGAGGATCCCGATGGCCGATCGACATGACTCCAAGCCCGACCAGCGCGCCACCGGCAGCCCGGGCCAGCGCCTGACGCTTGACACAAACGCGCTGGATGCCGCGCGCCGCAGCCTGGACAAAGGCGCCGTGACGCCCAACTACGGCCCCTGGCGCCAGGACATCATCGCGCTGCTGAATGACTCGCTGGCCACCGAACTGGTGTGTGTGCTGCGCTACCGGCGCCACCATTTCACCGCCGCCGGGCTGGCCTCGCCGAAGATCGCCGAAGAGTTTCTGGTGCATGCCAATGAAGAACTGGGCCATGCCGACCGGCTGGCGCAGCGCATCGTGCAGCTCGGCGGCGAGCCCGATTTTTCGCCCGACTCGCTCAGCAAGCGCAGCCATGCGGCCTACGACGACTCGCTGGGCCTGAAGGACATGATCCGCAGCAACCTGGTGGCCGAGCGGGTGGCGATCGAGGCCTACAGCCAGATCATCACGCTGATCGGCGACAAGGACACCACCACCCGGCGCTTGCTGGAAGACATCTTGAGCGATGAGCAGGCCCATGCCGACGAGTTGAAGGATTGGCTGGCGGACTGAAAAAGCCGCCGCTCAACCACATTACCCATCACACCTCACCCAAACCGCTTCAACGCAGCGTTTCAACCCCGCCAACCCCACTGGAGATCACCATGATGCTTCGCAACACCCTCAGCGCCGCTTTCATTGCCGCCACCCTGCTCACCGCCACTGGCTGTGCCGTTACCCGCGGCCAGGAAACCGTGGGCGCCTATGTCGATGACGCCGCCATCACCACATCGGTCAAGGCACGCTTTATCGACAACGCCGATGTCGATGCCTCGTCGATCAAGGTTGAGACGCTCAACGGCACCGTGATGCTGTCGGGCTTTGCCAAGAACATGAAGGAAAAGAGCACCGCCGAAATGATCACCGCCAAGGTGAGCGGCGTGCGCTCGGTGCGCAACGAGATCACCGTGCGGCCGTGATGCGCTGACGCCCAATCCAGCTACCTGCCGCAAGGCCCGCACGACTGCTGTCGTGCGGGCCCTTTTGCATTGCGGCGCCCACCCTTGTTCACCGTGGCGTGATCCTCGGCGCACGCGGTGCTGGCATCATGCAGCCGGCATTTCTGCCGCTGCCGAGTTGCCATGCCCGTGACCGCTGATTCCACCCCTGCCGCCACGCTGGACTTTGCCGCCCAGGTGCAGGCGCTGCGGCCGCAATTGATGCGTTTTGCGCGCAGCCAGTTGCGCAACGATGCCTGGGCCGAAGACGCGGTGTCCGACACCTTGCTGGCCGCGCTGGAAAAACCCGAGGGCTTTGGCGGCCAATCGCAGTTGAAGACCTGGCTGGTGGGCGTGCTCAAGCACAAGGTGGTGGACCAGTTGCGCCGCCACACCCGCGAGGCCACGATCCTGTCCACCGAAGACGGTGAAGACCTGGATGAATCGCTGTTTGACAACACCGGCCATTGGCGCACCGCACCGCAGGATTGGGGCAGCCCCGAGGCCGCGCTGGGCCAGCGCCAGTTTTTTGAGGTGATGCAGGTCTGCTGCGACCAGTTGCCACCGGCCCAGGGCCGCGTCTTCATGATGCGCGAGTGGCTGGAGCTCGACACCGAAGAAATCTGCAAGGAACTGCAGATCACATCGACCAACCTGTGGGTGCTGTTGCACCGCGCGCGGCTGCGGCTGCGTGAATGCCTGCAGGTGCGCTGGTTTGCCGGCCGCCTGGCCACCAAGACTTGAGCGCCCAGCCAGTACGATGGCTCCACGATGAAAATCCGCCGAACCTGCCAGGAAGTGACCCACCTGGTGCTTGAAAGCCAGGACCGGGCCTTGCGCCCGCTGGAGCAGGTGTCGCTGCGCCTGCACTGGCTGGCTTGCGGCGGCTGCCGGCAGTTTCGCCAGCAGCAGTTGCTGATGCAGCAGGCGCTGCAGCGCTGGCGCGGCTACCGCAACGAGGATTGAGCCAGCCCCAAGCCAGATGCCGGAACTCTCGGGGCCCGAAGTCCGCCGCCGGAGCCGCACCATGTTCAAACCGTTCCTCGTCCGCATCCTGGCCTTGGCAGCCGGCTTGGTCAGCGCCGATGTGTCGATCGCCAAGCTGTTCATCGCCGGGGTGTTGCCGGGCATGCTGCTGGCCACGCTGTTCGCGGGTTATCTGGTGGTGTGGGCGCTGCTCAACCCGGGCCGCGTGCCACCGGCCAACGCGACCATGACGTTGCGGCAAAAGCTGTACGAGTCGCGCCACCTGATCCCGGTGCTGGGTTTGATTGCTGCGGTGCTGGGATCGATTTACAGCGGCGTGGCCCCCGCCACCGAGGCCGCGGCGATGGGCGTGATCCTGCCCACGGTGCAAAAGGCCGGCATCGACCTGCTGTGGTTTGGCATCTTCATCCTGCTGGTGGTGGAGATGGCGCAGATCACGCCGCCGGTGGGCTTCAACCTGTTTGTGCTGCAAGGCATGACGCGGCGCGAGATCGGCTGGCTGCCCCCCGTGACCTTGCCGTTTTTCTTTTTGATGGTAGCGGCGGTGGGCTTGATCTGGCTGTTTCCGGACATCGTGACGGCGTTGCCGCAGAAGGTGGGCTGATTTCAAGAGTTTGGCCCCCAACCCCCCGCTTGTTCCAGCCATTGCCCGCAAGCCGGCGCGCCTAGCATCGCCACGATCCCCCGCAAGGATTTCCGATGTCAGACATGTCCCTGTCCTTGTCCCTGGTGCCCATCACCAACGACAACAGCCCGCCCACCCCGGTGCTGCGCACTGCTGCCGAGCCGTTTGCCTGGCCCACACCACCCTCGCCCGGCTACCCGGCGCCGGTGTGCCAGGCCGAGCCCGAGCCCTGCGAGCTGGAAGGCCTGAACGGCAAGCTCAGCACCGGCCACCTGCTGGCGCTGGACGCCGAGGTCGGGCTGGTGACGCTGCAGTTGGCACCGGCGCGCAATACGCTGACGCTCAAGTTCGGCCAGTTTCGCCGCCTCACCTTGACCCGGCCGCTGCAGCCGCTGCCGCCACCCCCGGGCACGGCGTTTGATGCCACCACACCGCTGCTGCCCCAGCGCCTGCTCAGCACCTGCCGGCTGCAGTACAAGGACGGCCGCGAGCTGATCATTGAAACCATCGGCCAGGCCGACACCGCGCTGGGTGTGTTCACCTTTGCGCCGGTGGACGCCACCGGCCAGGTGTTGCGCAGCTTTTACCCGCGCTCGGTGCTGGCCGCCAACCAGATGGGGCCCCGCATCGGCGAGGTGCTGGTGGCCCAGCGCGCCACCACGCCGGCCCGGGTGAACGAGGCCGCTGCGGAGCAAACGCAGCTTCGCTCTCGCAAGCTGGGCGACATCCTGCTGACGCAGCAAATCGTCACGCCCGGCCAGTTGCTGGCCGCGATCGACCAGCAGGCCAAGATGCCGATGGTGCGCATCGGCGAGGCGCTGCTGGCGCTGGGCTTCATCAGCGATGCCAAGCTGGCCGAGGCGCTGCAACTGCAGTCCAGCGACCGCAGCCTGCCGCTGGGCGAGTTGCTGGTGCGGCGCGGCGATGTGACGCGCATGGACCTGCAATCGGCGCTGGCGCGCAAGATGGGCTACCCGATCGTCGATGCCGATGCGTTTCCGGTCGAGCCCGAGGGTGCACTGCGCCTGCCGCTGGCCACCGCGCGCCGCTTGCTGGCCTTGCCGCTGATGATGCGCGGCGGCCGCCTGGTGGTGGCGCTGGAAGACCCATCGGCCCGCACCGCGATCGACGAGATCGAGTTCACCGCGCAGTGCAAGGTGTTGCCGGTGCTGGCGCGCGCCGGCTCGCTGGTGCATGCGATCGAGCGGGTGTACTCACGCCTGGGCAAGGACGGGGTCGAGCCTGGCGGTGCGCTGATCGGCGCCTTCAACGCGGTTGATTTTGACCAGGTGGACAGCGCCAACCGGCTGCTGGCCAACCTGGAGCAGCACAGCGGGGACCAGCGTGACGACGACGTGCCGATCGAGCAAAGCGACAACTCGCTGGTGCGCTTGATCAACACGATGATCCTGGAGGCCCAGCAGCAGCAGGTGTCCGACATCCACATCGAATGCCCGGCCGGCCAGGACAAGGTGCGGGTGCGCTTCCGCAAGGACGGTGTGCTGCGGCTGTACATCGAGCTGCCGCCCAACTACCGCCAGGCGCTGGTGGGGCGCATCAAGATCATGTGCGACCTGGACATCTCCGAGCGCCGCAAGCCGCAGGACGGCAAGATCAACTTCGGCCGCTGGGTGCAGGGCCAGAAGCTGGAGCTGCGGGTGGCCACCATCCCCACCGCCAACAACCTGGAGGACGTGGTGCTGCGCCTGCTGGCATCGGCCAGCACCTTGCCGCTGGTCGCGATGGGCCTGCAGCCCGACACCCTGGCCCAGCTCAAGGCGGTGATCGAGCGGCCTTACGGCATGGTGTTGTGCGTGGGCCCCACCGGCAGCGGCAAGACCACCACCCTGCATGCCGCGCTGGGCCACATCAACACCCCCGAGCGCAAGATCTGGACTGCCGAAGACCCGGTGGAAATCACCCAGCCCGGGCTGCGCCAGGTGCAGGTCAACCCGAAGATCGACTGGACTTTTGCCAAGGCGCTGCGCACCTTCTTGCGCGCCGACCCCGATGTGGTGATGGTGGGCGAAATCCGCGATGTCGAGACCGCGCAGATGGCGATCGAAGCCTCGCTGACCGGCCACCTGGTGCTCAGCACCTTGCACACCAACAGCGCGCCCGAAACCCTGACCCGGCTGCTGGACATGGGCATGGACCCGTTCAGCTTTGCCGACAGCCTGCTGGCGGTGCTGGCCCAGCGCCTGGTGCGGCGCTGGTGCAAACACTGCGTCACCGCGTCACCGGCGTCGGACCAAGACATCCAGGTGCTGTTGGACGAGTACCTGCAGTGTTATCCCGATCCGGCGCAGCGCCCCGACCGCGGTGCACTGCTGGCCGACTGGACCCGGCGCTACGGCGTCAAAGGCGTGCTGCAGCAGCACAAGGCCAGCGGCTGCGAGCACTGCGACCAAAGCGGCTTTGCCGGCCGGGTGGGCCTGCACGAGTTGATGGTGATCAGCCGCGAGCTGCGCCGCTTGATCCAGACCCATGCCCGCGCCGAAGAACTGCAACGCGTGGCGCTGACCGAAGGCATGCGCACGCTGCGCCAGGACGGCATCCACAAGGTGCAGGCGGGGATGACCTCCATTGCCGAGGTGCGGGCGAGCAGTTGACGGCCGACCCAACCGGTGCCCGCTGCGGGGCCGCCTCTGGGCTTGCGCAAAGCCACCTTGCCGGCCGCGAACATCCGGCCCAGTTCAACATTGTTGGCCAGGCCATTGATCGCGCCCTGCTGCGCCTGGGCC
>JANOBL010000859.1:0-6433 GCA_031411635.1 Betaproteobacteria bacterium | reverse complement strand
CATCTATGTCAACGATGCCTTTGGCACCGCGCACCGGGCCGAAGGCACCACCTACGGCATTGCGCAGTTTGCGCCTGTGGCCTGCGCCGGGCCGCTGCTGTCGGCCGAGATCGATGCCATCAGCAAAGCGCTGGCCCAGCCCAAACGCCCGCTGCTGGCGATCGTGGCCGGCAGCAAGGTCAGCACCAAGCTGACGATCCTGAAAAGCCTGGCGTCCAAGGTGGACGGCCTGATCGTCGGTGGTGGCATTGCCAACACCTTCATGCTGGCGGCGGGGCTGAAGATCGGCAAAAGCCTGGCCGAGCCCGACCTGCTGGATGCGGCCACCGCCGTGATCAACGAGATGAAAGCGCGTGGCGCGGCGGTGCCAATCCCGGTGGACGTGGTCTGTGCCAAAACCTTTGCCGCCGATGCGCCTGCGACCGTCAAGGCCGCAACCGCAGTGGCCGACGACGACCTGATTCTGGACATCGGCCCTGAAACCACCGCGCGGCTGGCGGCGCAACTGATGGCGGCCGGCACCATCGTCTGGAACGGCCCGGTGGGGGTGTTTGAGTTCGACGCGTTTTCGCACGGCACCGAGGCCATCGCGCGGGCGATTGCCGCCAGCCCGGCGTTCAGCATTGCCGGTGGCGGTGACACGCTGGCGGCCATCGCCAAATACGGCATCGAAAAAGACGTGGGCTACATCTCCACCGGCGGCGGTGCGTTTCTGGAAGTGCTGGAGGGCAAGACTTTGCCGGCGTTTGAAATCCTGGCCAAACGCGCGAACCCGTAGACGCGTAAACGCAGATTGAAGTTTGCAAGCACGCCGACAGCGCGTGACGACTGTGGTTGTCCCCAACGCGACTTGGGCCGGAACGGGCGTAATCTCACGGCCCCGATTCAGCCGGAGCTTGCAGCCTATGACCACGCCCCTGTCCCCCGCCGAACAAGCCCTGCGCGAAGCCGCACGGGAGTACCACCGCTCGCCCACCCGCGGCAAGATTTCGGTCACGCCCACCAAGCCGCTGTCCAACCAGCGCGACCTGAGCCTGGCCTACTCGCCCGGCGTGGCCTACCCGTGCCTGGACATCGAGGCCGACCCCAGCCTGGCGGCCGAGTACACCTCGCGTGGCAACCTGGTGGGCGTGATCACCAACGGCACCGCCGTGCTGGGCCTGGGCGACATCGGCCCGCTGGCCGCCAAACCGGTGATGGAGGGCAAGGGCTGCTTGTTCAAGAAATTTGCCGGCATCGATGTGTTCGACGTCGAACTGGCCGAGCGCGACCCCGACAAACTGGTCGAGATCATCGCCGCGCTGGAACCCACGCTGGGCGGCATCAACCTCGAAGACATCAAGGCGCCGGAGTGTTTTCTGGTTGAGAAAAAGCTGCGTGAGCGGCTGAAGATCCCCGTTTTCCACGACGATCAGCATGGCACGGCCATCATCTCGTCGGCCGCGCTGATCAATGCGCTGGAGCTGGTGGGCAAGCAGATTGGCGAGGTCAAGCTGGTGGTATCGGGCGCCGGCGCGGCGGCCATCGCCTGCCTGGACCTGATGGTCAGCCTGGGTGTGAAGATTGGCAACGTCTACGCAGTGGATTCCAAAGGTGTGATCCGCGAGGGCCGCAGCGATGTGGCGGCCGGCAAGCTGGACGAATCCAAGCAGCGCTATTGCCAGCGCACCGAGGCCCGCACGCTGGGTGATGCGATCGTCAATGCCGATGTGTTCCTGGGCTGCTCGGCCGCCGGGGTGTTGACGCCCGAGATGGTCCAGACCATGGCGCGCCAGCCGATCATCCTGGCGCTGGCCAATCCCGAGCCGGAAATCCGGCCCGAGCTGGCCAAGGCAGCGCGGCCCGATTGCATCGTGGCCACCGGCCGGTCGGACTACCCGAACCAGGTCAACAACGTGCTGTGTTTCCCGTACATCTTTCGCGGCGCCTTGGACTGCGGCGCCACCACCATCAACGAGGCGATGAAGCTGGCCTGCGTGCGTGAAATTGCTGCACTGGCCAAGGCCGAGGCCAGCGACGAGGTGGCCGCCGCCTATGCCGGCAAGGAGCTGAAGTTCGGCCCCGACTACATCATCCCGACGCCGTTTGATGTGCGGCTGATCCTGCGCATTGCGCCGGCCGT
Source organism: Betaproteobacteria bacterium (assembly GCA_031411635.1). Lineage (GTDB taxonomy): Bacteria > Pseudomonadota > Gammaproteobacteria > Burkholderiales > Burkholderiaceae_C > Pseudaquabacterium. Next base: position 4,311 of record JANOBL010000859.1, on the reverse strand, counting down.
GGCCAAGGCGGCGGCCGATTCCGGCGTGGCTTTGCGCCCGATCACCGACCTGGAAGCCTACCGCCAGCAGCTCACCCGCTTTGTCTACCAGACCGGCATGGTGATGCGCCCGGTGTTTGCCGCCGCCCGCGCCGCCTGTGCCAAGAGTGCAGCGCGTGTGGTGTATGCCGAGGGTGAAGACGAGCGTGTACTGCGCGCGGTGCAGGTGGTGCTGGACGAAGGCCTGGCCAAGCCGGTGCTGATCGGCCGGCCGGCGGTGATCAACATGCGGCTGGAGCGGGCCGGGCTGCGCCTGAAAGCCGGCGACGATTTTGAGCTGTGCGACCCCGAGCACGACCCACGCTTTCGCAGCTACTGGGAGCTGTACCACCAGAAGATGGGCCGCGACGGTGTGTCGCCCGAGGCCGCCAAGGCCACGGTGCGGCGCAGCAATACGCTGATCGCCAGCCTGATGCTGCAGCGCGGCGAGGTGGATGCGATGCTGTGCGGCCTGGTGGGGCGTTACGAAGCCCATCTGGACCATGTGCGCCATGTGATCGGCCTGAAGCCCGGCGCCCACACGATGGCGGCGATGAACGCGCTGATGCTGGATGCACACACGCTGTTCCTGACCGACACCTTTGTCAACGAAGAGCCCAGCGCCGAAGAGCTGGCCGACATCGCACTGATGGCCGCCCACGAGGTGCAGCGCTTTGGCATGCCGGCCAAGGTGGCGTTTTTGTCGCACTCGATGTATGGCAGTTCGCCCAGCGCATCGGCGCGCCGCATGCGCAAGGCACGCGACCTGTTTGTGCAGCGTGCCCCCGAGATCGAGTGTGACGGGGAGTTGCAAGGCGATGCCGCGCTGTCGGAGACCATCCGCGCCAGCTTCCTCAGCAGCGGCACGCTGAACGGCGCGGCAAACCTGCTGGTGCTGCCCAACCTGGACGCGGCCAACATCCTGTTCAACGTGCTGAAGGTCACCGCCAGCCACGGTGTGACGATCGGCCCGATCCTGCTCGGCGCAGCGGCTCCGGCGCACATCCTGACGCCGTCGGCGACGATGCGCCGGGTGGTCAACATGACGGCGTTGGCAGTGGCCGATGCCGCCGAATTGAAGCCAAGTTGAAACAGCAGTGAAAGAACCTGCGTGGTAACTCCGGCGGCTGCAAAACGACCACCCGCTGCCCCGATAATCGCGCCCTCTTCAGCCCAGCCCGAGACCACACCATGCCACGCGCCACCAAGATAGTTGCCACCCTCGGCCCCGCCAGCAGCGACCCGGAAGTGCTGGAGCGATTGCTGCGCGCCGGCGTGGACGTGGTGCGCTTGAACTTCAGCCACGGCACTGCCCAAGACCACATCGACCGCGCAGCGCTGGTGCGCCGCTGTGCCGAAAAAGTGGGCAAGCCGGTGGCCATCATGGCCGACCTGCAAGGCCCGAAGATCCGGGTCGGAAAGTTTGAGGGTGGCAAGGTGATGCTGGAGGTGGGCATGCCGTTTGTGCTGGACGCCGCCCGCACCACGCTGGGCACACTGGACGGCGTGGGGCTGGACTACAAAGAGCTGCCACGCGATGTGAAAGCCGGCGACACGCTGCTGCTGAACGACGGCCTGATCGTGCTGACGGTGGAAGCTGTGCGTGGTGAAGAGGTGCGCACCGTCGTCAAGATCGGCGGCGAGCTGAGCAACAACAAGGGCATCAACAAGCAAGGCGGTGGCCTGACCGCCCCGGCACTGACCGGCAAGGACATGGACGACATCAAGACCGCGATGTCGTTCCAGTGCGATTACCTGGCGGTGAGCTTTCCAAAAAACGCCACCGACATGGAGATGGCGCGCCAGCTTGCCAACGTGGCGGGTGAGCCCTACCGCCACAAGCCGGCGATGATTGCCAAGATCGAGCGCAGCGAGGCGATCCCGCAGCTTGAAGCCATCCTGCGTGCCAGCGACGGCATCATGGTGGCGCGGGGTGACTTGGCGGTGGAGGTGGGCAATGCCACGGTGCCGGCGCTGCAGAAAAAGATGATCCGCATGGCGCGCGAGATGGACAAGATCGCGATCACCGCCACCCAGATGATGGAAAGCATGATCGTCAACCCGGTGCCCACCCGGGCCGAGGTGAGCGACGTGGCCAATGCGGTGCTGGACGGCACCGACGCGGTGATGCTGTCGGCCGAAACCGCTGCCGGCAAATACCCGGTGGAAACCGTGGAGCAGATGGCCGCCATCGCGCTGGAAGCCGAGCGGGCCGAAGACGTGCAGCTTGACGGCGACTTTGCCAACAGGCGCTACGACCGCATCGACCAAAGCATTGCGATGGGCGCGCTGTTTACCGCCTTCCACCTTGGCTGCAAGGCCATCGTGGCGCTGACCGAATCGGGCAGCACCGCGCTGTGGATGAGCAGGCACAACATCCATGTGCCGATCTTCGGCCTGACCGCCAAGCCCTTGTCGCAGCGCCGCATGGCGCTGTACCGCAATGTGCAGCCTATCCTGATGCCCTCACACAGCGACCGCGACGCCGCTCTGGCGCAGGCCGAGCAGCTTCTGGTGGAGCGCGGTGTGCTGAATGCCGGCGACACCTACGCCATCACCTGCGGCGAGCCGATGGGGCACCCGGGTGGCACCAACATGCTCAAGGTGTGCCGGGTGGGCTGATTGCTGACCTGGCGCGGCGGCGCCAGGCCAGGCTGGCCGAGCCCAGCAAACCCAGACCAACCAGCGCCAGCGACCCAGGCTCGGGCACCGGCGTGCCGCCCCCAGCACCATCGTTGCAGACCGTGGACACGGTGTTGTTGTCCATCGTGACCGCCGCGTTCAGCGCAATCGCCCGGCCGCACAGGATTTTGGCGCTGGTATTGAGCGTGATGCTTTGATCGGCCAGGATGCTGCCGGCAAACACGGTGCCGGTGCCCAGCGTGGCCGAGCTGCCCACCTGCCAGAACAAACCATTGTTGGCCGCCCGGTTGAGCTCACTGACCACCGAGCTGCTGGCCGTGGTGAGGGCCGACGTGATCTGGAAGATGAACAGCGCATTGGCCGTGTTCTGGTAATCCAGCACCAGCGTGCCGGTCAACTGGGCGGTTGACGAAAAGCGGTAGATGCCCGGCGTCAGCGTCAGGCCGCCCAGGTCTTGCCCGGTCAGGTCGTTGGTGAAGGCCTGGCCCACCAGAACGTTGTAGGCCGTCAGCGCATCGCTTTGCGCCTGCTGCGCCACAGCGTCGGTCTGGTGCACCGTGCCGGTGAGCGTGACTGTGCCCAGGCCGGTGATCGATGTGCCGGGGTACAGCCCCAGGTCGCCCACCAAGGTGGTGGCACCAGTGTTGGTGACGGTGGACGCGCCCAGCACCGAGAAGCTTTGGGCCGAGCCCAGCAGCACGCTTGCCCCGGCCCCGGGTGCGCTGAGCAAGCCGGCCAGGCAGGCCGCAAAAACCCATGGTCGGCAGTGGTGGAAGAGGATCATTGAGGGCTCCTGGCTCGGCCCAGCGGCTGCAGGTACAGACCGGTCCAGCCGAAGCCAACATTGACGGCGCAATGCGGGGTTTGGTCTGTGCGCCAACACACATAAGACCGATGACAAAGTCATGCCTGGCGCGGTGCCGGCCCTGCCATCAACCCTGTGCCGGCACGGCACCGGCCGATACAATCCTGCCCGGTTACGGCGCGGTTTCAAAACCCGCCGGCAACAGCGGTTTTGCCCTGGCACCACCGCCACCGCCACCGCCAGGCTTCTTCATCCCTCACGCAGGATTCACCATGCCTCTCGTCTCGATGCGCCAGTTGCTGGACCATGCCGCTGAAAACAGCTACGGCATCCCGGCCTTCAACGTCAACAACCTGGAGCAAGTGCAAGCCGTGATGAGCGCCGCCGCCGAGGTGGACGCACCGGTGATCCTGCAAGCCAGCGCCGGTGCCCGCAAATACGCCGGTGAGCCGTTCATCAAGCATTTGATCCAGGCCGCGCTGGAATCCTGGCCCAACGTGCCGCTGGTGATGCACCAGGACCATGGCCAAAGCCCGGCGGTGTGCCAGGGTGCGATTGCGCTGGGCTTCAGCTCGGTGATGATGGACGGCTCGCTGGCCGCCGATGGCAAAACCATCGCCAGCTACGACTACAACGTGGAAGTTACCCGCAGCGTGGTGGACATGGCGCACAAACTGGGCGTCACGGTGGAAGGTGAACTGGGCTGCCTGGGCAGCCTGGAGACGATGAAGGGCGACAAGGAAGACGGCCACGGCACCGACTCGACGATGACGATCGAGCAGTTGCTGACCGACCCGGATCAAGCGGCCGACTTCGTCAAGCGCACCCAGTTGGATGCCTTGGCG
>JANOBL010000858.1:0-7049 GCA_031411635.1 Betaproteobacteria bacterium | reverse complement strand
TTTTGTCGGCAATCTTGTCGGCGCTTTTGTCAGCGCCTCTGTCGGACCCGCTGCCCGGCTCGCCACCCGACATCGCATGCATCTCCATGGTCATGCGCCGCCCGCCGCGGGCAGTGACCAGCGGCAGCGGCGCGGCGCCAGCGGCGCGCGCTGCGGCCTCGCGCCGCACCCAGTCGATCAACGGCACCGGCGCGGCATTGCCTTCGCTGCCAAAGTAATCGCGCAGCAGCGAGCGCGCCAGCGCGGTTTGCCACAGCAGCCGGCCATCGGCCGGCCGCACCACCATCGTGGCATGGCCAAACGCATCCAGCGCATTGCGCGCCTGGCGCTGCACCCGGGCGGTCTGGGTGTGGGCGGTGATGCGCACCAGCACCTCGCGGGCCTGGATCGGCTTGGTCACATAGTCCACACCACCGGCGGCAAACGCGGCCACCACATGCTCGGTGTCGGTCAGCGCGGTCATGAAGATGATCGGGATCGCAGCGGTGGCCGGGTCGGCCTTGAGCCGGCGCGCCACCTCAAAGCCGTCCATGCCCGGCATCATCGCGTCCAGCAGAACGATGTCGGGCCGGGCCTGGGCGGCACGCTGGATGGCGCTGGGGCCGTCGGTGGCCACCAGCACGGTGTGGCCGGCTTCGTCCAGCGCATCGTGCAACAGCGACAGGTTGTCGGGCAGGTCGTCGACGATCAGCACCACCTGGCCGCTGGCTTGGGCCAACGGGGCGGGTATCAGGCCGGTTCGGGCGGCGCTTGAAAACTCGGGAGGCTGGTCAGGCGGCATTGGGCAGGTCTCGGGGCAAATCATCATCGGTGGCGGCGGTGGCGGCTGTGGTGGTGGCAGGCAGGGCCAGCGCCGATTGGATCAAATGGGCCAGCGTGTCGAGCTGGAACGCGCTGGCCAGCGCCCGCAAGTGCTGCACAAAGGCCGCGCTGGCGGGATGTTCGGCCTCGATCGCATCGAGCTTTTTCTGGATGCCGCGCAAATAGCCCAGGCGCACCAGCTCGTCCAGCGCGTGCAGCGCCTGCAATGGTGGCGCCACCCAGGCGGCGGCTGGCGGCGGGGCCGGGTGGGCGGCACGCGGCAGCTCGTCCAGCCAGTGCAGCGCCAGCCGGCGCTGCAGCCAGCCCAGCAGCTCGGCCATGCGCACCGGTTTAACCAAAAAATCGGCCGGCGTGATGCCCAGGTCGTTGTCCAGCCCTTTGTCAAACGCATTGGCCGAGACGATGGCCGCCGGGGCATCGCTCAAGCCCTGCTCACGCAGCCGGCGCAAGGTGGTCCAGCCGTCGATGCCGGGCATCGCCAGGTCCAGAAACACCGCGTGCACCGGCTGTTGGCCCAGCAGCGCCAGCGCATCCTCGCCCGAGCCGGCCTGCAGCAGCTCAAAGCCCAGCGGCGCCAGCCGGTCGATCAGCAAGCGGCGGTCGGCCTCTTCGTTGTCCACCACCAGCAGACGCCGGCGTGGCCCGGCATAACCGGTGTGCCGGCCCTCGCCCGGCCGCTGGCGTTGCGAGGCGCGCGCACGCAACTCGGGCAGGTAGAGCCTGACGGCAAAACAGCTTCCCTCGCCGGGAGTGCTGCGCACCGTCAACTCGCCGCCCATCAGGCCGGTGAGCATGCGCGAGATCGTCAAACCCAGCCCCGTGCCGCTGGTGGCGTTGCCACCGGCCGCTGTGCCGCGCACAAAGGGCTCAAACACCTGCTGCAGCTCGGCCTCGGCCATGCCGGGGCCGGTGTCTTCGATCTCGAAGCGCGCCATCTCGCGGGCGTAATCGACGCGGAACGTGACCTGCCCGCTGCGTGTGAACTTCACCGCATTGCCCAGCAGGTTGATCAGCACCTGGCGCAGCCGTTTTTCGTCGGTGCGCACCAGCTCGGGCAGGTTGCCTGTGCGCTGGTGCACAAAACGCAGGCCACGCGCAGCAGCCTGCGGCTCGAACAGCCGCACCAACTCGTCGATGCCTTCGGCAAAGTGCATGGGTGCGGATTCCAGCGCCAGCCGGCCGGCTTCGATGCGGGCGATGTCCAAGGTGCCTTCAATCAGGCTCAGCAAATGGTCACCACCGCGCCGTATCACCTGCACGGCGCCACGCCGGTGTGCCGGAATGGCCGGGTCGTCCTCCAGCAACTGGGCATAACCCAGGATGCTGTTCAGCGGGGTGCGCAGTTCATGGCTGATGGCGGTGATGTAGCGTGTCTTGGCCTGGTTGGCGGCGTCGGCCTGGCCCAGGGCTTGCTGAAGCTGCAGATCAGTGCGCTGGTGCGATTCGATCTCGCGGCCCAGCGCGGCGGCCTGGGTTTGCAGCGTCAGCGCCTGGCGGTGCAAGGCCTCGGTCTGACGGCGCGATTCTTCCTGCGCGCGCTGCCGGCTGCGCTGCGCCAGCACCGCCCACCAGGCCACCATGCCGGCCGCCAGCAGCAGCACCGCAAAGGCCTGGCCAAAACCGGCGCGCAGCAGCGGCACCACCGCCGTGGCGCTGATTGCATCCAGCGTGGCCAGCGAGCGCAGGCCCAGCGCGTACAGCGCGCCAAACAACAAGGCCAACAGCGGCACCACCGCGCCCATCAGCAGCAAATAGGCCGACAAGCCGTTTTCCAACTGCGGCGCCATGCGGGTGGGCAGCAAGCGCAGCAGCAGGCGCAGCCACTGCGCGGACAGCCGGGCTTGCGGTTTGCACTGGTCGTCGCAGCGTGCATCCAGCGTGCAGCACAGGGAGCAGATCAGGCCACCGTAGGCCGGGCAGGCGGCCAGGTCTTCGGGCTCGTAATCGCGCTCGCAGATCACGCAGCGGCGCAGTGCGTGCCGGCCGGCCGGGCTGCCCTGCAAGGCCTGGCCCAGGTACGCGCCGTGCATGGCCTCGTGTTTGCTGCGCTCAATCCCCTCCACCACGCGCGCCGCCCGGGTGCGCCGGGCCAGGTAGTAGCGGCCACGGGTGGCCCAGGCGATCAGCGGTGACACCCCCATCGCCACCACCAGCGCGATCATTGCGGACCAGGCCTGCGCCATGGCGCCAAATGCGCCCAGATGCGCCGCCACGCTGAGCACCGACGCCACGCCCATCGCGCCCACGCCCACCGGGTTGATGTCGTACAGGTAGGCGCGCCGGAACTCGATGCCTTTCGGGCTCAAGCCCAGTGGCTTGTTGATCACCAGATCGGCCACCACCGCCATGATCCAGGCGATCGCGATGTTGCTGTACAGGCCCAGCACATGGCTGAGCGCCTGGAACACGTTCAGCTCCATCAGCAACAGCGCGATTACGGTGTTGAACACCACCCACACCACGCGGCCCGGGTGGTTGTGCGTCAGGCGCGAGAAAAAATTGCTCCAGGCCAGCGACCCGGCATAAGCATTGGTGACATTGATCTTGAGTTGCGAGATGACGACAAACAGCGCGGTGGCCGCCACCGCCCAGCCGTAGTGCGGAAACACGTATTCCCAGGCCGCCAGGTACATCTGGTTGGGATCAACCGCCCGCTCGGCCGGCACGCTGTGGGCCAGCGCCAGGTAAGCCAGCATCACGCCGGCCAGCATCTTGGCCACGCCGACAATCACCCAGCCCGGCCCGCCCATCAAGGTGCCCAGCCACCAGCGCGCGGCGTGGCCGGGCTTTTTTTCGGGCATGAAGCGCAGGTAATCGGCCTGCTCGCCCATCTGCGTGATCAGCGCGATGCCTACCGTCAGCGCAGCGCCAAAGCCCATCACGCTGAAGCCGTTGCCCAGGCCGTCGCTGCCGGCAAACGTGGTCAGGCCGGCCAGCTCGTCCGGGCTTTTGACCAGCACATAGGCCAGCGGCAGAACCAGCAGCAGCAGCCACAGCGGCTGGGTCAAGACCTGGAGACGGCCGATGGCGGTGACACCGTGGCTGACCAGCGGAATCACCACCAGCGCACACAGCCCATAGCCCCAGGCCGGTGGGATGTCGAAAGCCAGCTCCAGCGCGTAGGCCATCACCGCCGCTTCGAGCGCGAAGAAGATGAAGGTGAAGCTGGCGTAGATCAGGCTGGTGATGGTTGAGCCCAGGTAGCCGAAGCCGGCACCGCGGGTGAGCAGATCCATGTCCACGCCGTGGCGCGCGGCGTAGACGCTGATCGGCAGCCCGGCCAGGAAGATGATCAAGCCGGTGGCCAGGATGGCCAGCGCGGCATTGAAAAACCCATGCTGCACCAGCAAGGTGGCGCCCACCGCCTCCAGGATCAGGAACGAGGCCGCGCCAAAGGCCGTGTTGGCCACCCGCCACTCGCTCCATTTGCGAAAGGTGCGCGGCGTGAAGCGCAGCGCGTAATCCTCCATCGTCTCGCGCGCCACCCAACTGTTGTAGTCGCGGCGGAACTTGATGATTTGCTGGGGTGGGGCGGGTGGCAGGCCCGCCACAACAGGGGCAGCAGCAACAGGTTCGGGCGGGACAGCGGCAAGCGGCATGGCGCAGTCTGCATCAAGAACCGCGCCAGCCGTGGTTGGCCCAGATTGGGGCGCAGCGCACCATGATGGGACGCAGCGTCAGCGCAGCACCGGCGTCACATCGGTCTGGGCAAAGTCCTCGCCCTTGAACAGCAGCGGCAGGCCACGCACCTTGGCCAGCGCGTAGCTGAAGACATCGCCAAAGTTCAACCCAGCCGGGTGGCCACTGCCCTTGCCAAAAGCCACGAAAGCGGCATAGGCCGCGTCCATTTCCGCCAGTCCGGGGGGCACGATCACACGGGACGCAACACATGGTCGACTGGCATCACGGCCCGGCGACACGCACCCAGTTTTCCACCCGCAGCCCCGGGTAATCCTGAAAATCGGCCTCGTTGTTGGTGACCAGCACACAGTCTGCGGCGATGGCATGGGCGGCGATCAGGCGGTCCAGCGCGTCGCGGCGGCGGTTGGGTGCCGCGCGGTACAGCACGGCGTATTGGTCAGCAGCAGCCGCATCCAACGGCAGAGACGGTACAAAGCTCAGCAGCCGCTCGATAGTTTGTGCCACCCGTGATTGGTCTTCGCCGCGCTCGCTGACACCACATTTCAACTCCGCCAGCGTGATCATCGACATCACCATGTCGCCAAACCCAAGCTGGGCAAAACGCTGTGCTACTTCTGGCGGTTGGCGGCGCATCAGGTAGATGCAGGTGTTGGTGTCTAGCATGTAGCGCATGGCGCTCAAGCCTTGGACGGGCCGCCGTCCAGGGGTGCCGGCGTGTCGTCCTGAAAACCAGACCAGTCGCGCTCCTTCTGCTCGTGAAACTCGCGCCCGCCGGCCATGAAGTCGGGCGGGAAGGATCGGAACACATCCATCAACCCCGCCAGCGAGCGCCGGTGGATGGGCCGGATGGTCCAGACGCCATTGCTCCACTCGATCTGCGCTTCTTCGGGGATCTCGGCCGGCAGCATGTCCTTGGGAATGCGCACGGCCAGCGAGTTGCCGCTCTTGAAGATGCGGGTGGTGGTGCTGCTCATACCGGGCTCCTGGGTCGATGTGATTACAGTATATACAACGGCATCCTCGATGGGGTGGCTGCGCTATCGGATCAGCCCAGCGTGATCGCCAAATGCCGGGCACCACCGGCCAGGCGCTGGCGCAGGCCATCGGCAGCGATCCACACCCCGGGGCAGCGGTAGCGGTTGGTGCCGGGCTGCAGCGCCAGCGGCTCGCCGTCCAGCAGCACCGACAACGGGCCATGGCCGCGTGGGCCGATGCGGTAGTGCACGTGCACCGTTTGGCCGTACAGCAGGAGTTGCACCACCAACCCGTCCAGCGCAGTGGGCAGCACCGGGTCCAGCCCCAGACGGTGCTGTTGCTGGGTCAGGCCCAGCAGGCGTTGCAGCACGAGGCGGTAGGCGATGCCGGCGCCGCTGCTGTAGATGCGCCAGCCGCCTTCCAGCGCCACCTGGCCGCTGTTGATCCGGCCGTACTGCGCACTGGCCTGTTCGCGGTCGGCAAACGCGGCGTCGGAGCTGGAGTAATAACAGTTGCGCTGGCGCGGTGCGGCCTGCGGCAGCAGGTCTTGCAGGCCGATCGGGTTGGCAAGCCGCAGCGCTTGCAAAAACGCATCGGCCCGGCCCAGATGTGCCAGCGCCTCGGCCCAGCGCAAATGGGCATGCATGTACATCAGGCCGATCTCGCGGCCAAAGTAGCTGGCGCTCTCGCCGCGCTGGAACAACCGCATCGTGCCGCCGCTGTAGCGCAAGGGCCGGTCGAACAGGCGCAGGCCGTCGGGGCCGGTCAGTTCCCGCTCGATCAAGTCGGCATGGGCCTGGGCTTGCGCCGGCGTGAACAGCTCGTCCAGGATCGCATGCACCATGGCCAATGCGCTGTAGCGCACGCCGGTGCGTTGGTCACGCGGATGCAGCAGGTAGTCCTGCGCCAGGCCTTGCTCAAACGACGCATAGCCGGTCACCACGCCATCAACCACCAGCAGGCGCTGGAAATCGGCCAGCACCGCCGCGGCATCGGCTTGCCAAGCTGCTGCGGCAGCGGGCCGCCCGATGTGCAACCAAGCCGCCGCCAGGCCACGCAGCATGCGGTGGTGCAAGGTGACGGTCCAGGCGCTGCACAGGTGATCACGCATCGCCGGATCGGCCGGCTGCAGCGCGTCGTTCCAGTCGCCGTGGCCATAGGCGGCAAGCCGGGTGCCGGCGATGCTGCGGCGCGCCACCACGGCCAGCGCACGGTCCACATGCTGCGACAGCGGCTCGATCAGCGGCGCTGCGCCGGGTGCGCTGTAAAACGGCAGCGGCTGGTCCAGCAAGGCCGCATCACCGCTGGCCAGCAGGTAATCGGCCAGCGCCACCAGCGGCCAGTAGACGATGTCGCCATGCGAATCACCGGCGCGGCTGTGCGCATCACGCGGGTAGAACATGAACCACTGCGGCCAGTCGCCATCCAGGTTCTGCGCGCTGAACACCCGGCACAGCAGGTCGCGCAGCGCGTCGTGCCGGCCCAGCGCCAGCAGCAGCTCGGCGGGACCCTGGCAGACATCGCGGGTGCCCCAGCCACCGCCCGAGAACTGCTCCAGCCCACGCGGCATGTGGACCGTGCGCTGGCCGTGGTGGCGCGCCGCAGCATCG
>JANOBL010000857.1:0-4521 GCA_031411635.1 Betaproteobacteria bacterium | reverse complement strand
TGGCTACTGCTGCCTGTCGATCAGCGCCGACGGCACGCATGCTGCGGCATCCTCAGTGGACAACATGGTCACCGTCGTCGACCTGGGCAGCGGCCAGGCCTTGCTGCGCGCGCAACTCAGCGCCAGCGGGTCGCTGCAGGCCGCGCTGTCGCCCGATGGCCGGCTGTTGCTGACGGCCGGTGGCGCCGGTGCCCAGCTCTGGGAAGTCACCGTGGCTGATCCGCTTCGCAGCGCCTGCCAGCGCCTGAAGCGCAACTTCACGCATGAAGAATGGCAGCGTTGGTTTGGCACCGAAACCTGGCGCAAGACCTGCCCGGCATGAAGCCAGCATCACATCATTGGGGGGCATGACGATGAACACGTCGCTTCGGGGGGTCAATGCCGCAGGCGCCGAGTGGGCCTACACGCCAGGGACAGCGCCGCGCGAGGGCCGGGACTACCTGTGGGTTTCGCACCAGGATATCGACTACCTGGCGGCCAAGGGCGTGGCCTTGTTGCGCCTGGTTTTTTCGTGGGAGATCCTGCAGCCGCGATTGAATACCAGCTTTGCCTCGGCCTACGCGGCCAGCCTGATGGACCGGCTGGCCTACGCGACGGGCAAGGGCATCACCGTGATGATCGAGCCGCACGGCGGCGATTTCAGCCGGTTTGCACGCTACAAGGGCCAGGTCATCGGGTCTGCGGCAGTGCCGAATGCCGCCTTCGCCGATTTGTGGCGCCGCCTGGCGCAGGCCCTGCAGGACAATTCACGCGTCGTCTTCGGTTTGATGAACGAGCCCAACGCGATCTCGACGATGCAGTGGTTTGCCGCGGCACAAGCGGCGATCGACGCGATCCGGGCCACCGGTGCGGCCCAGATGATCATGGTGCCCGGCAATGGCTTCAGCCAGCCCGGCACCTGGAACGAAACCTGGTACGACACTGCAGCCGCACCCAAGGTGAGCAACGCTGACGGCTGGGCCACGCTGCACGATCCACTGAACAACTCGGTCGTCAGCGTGCACACCTACTTCGACGCGGACGGTGGTGGCGGTGGCGACGACATCGCCGATCCCGACATCCTTGCGCAGCGGCTGCAGCCGGTTGTCGAATGGGCCCGGGCACGCAGCCTGAAGGTGCATCTGAGCGAGTTTGGCGCCAACGCCGGCACGGTCGGTGCGCAGCAGGCGGTGACCAATGCGCTGGACTACCTGGATGCACAGCACGATGTGATCATCGGCTGGTGCTGGTGGGCCTACGGTCCGCCCGAGTGGTGGGGCGGCTACCACTTCACCCTCTGCGCTAGCGGCGACTACACGGTGGACGATCCCAAGATGGCCTGGTTGGCGCCGCGCTTTGCCGGGCCGGCCGCCGTTGGCATGCGGCCGACGTCGACCACCTTGCGCTCGCCCGGCGCCACGTCGTACAGCTCGAAGAAGACGGTGAGCGCGGGCGAGTACAGCGGTGTGCCGGCCGGCATCTATGCGCTGGCGGTGGCTGTGCGGACCAGCGATGGCGATGATGACCAGTTCTGCGTGCAGATCACCATCGAAAACACCAGCCTGACTGTCGATGTCGACTGGCAGCGGATGGCCATCGACCTGCGGGGCCACCAACTGCTGAAGGCCTGGAACTGCCAGGTTGCCGGCACCGCCGGCCTGGTCACGGTCACGCCGACCGAACAGGCGAAGACCGTGCTGGCCGGCAACAAGACCTCGTTCGGCCTGTGCGTCCGGCGCAACCGTGTCAAGTCCAAAGCGCACTATCAGGTGAGCGTCAAGGCCCTGGCCTGGTGAGGGTTTGTCGCGGTGCGAGCCGGCCGGAAAGATCAGCGCACCGTCGACGCATCCTGCCCGAACAACACCTTGCGCGCCGCCTCGTCCATCAGCGGCGCGGCGGCAAACTCTTGTGCCCGGGCATAGGCACGCACCGTGGCCGGGCGCTGTTTCACCCGCTCAAACCAGGCCGCCAGGTGCGGAAAATCGGTCAGCTTCTGCTGCTGGCGCTCGTACGGCACCACCCACGGATAGCTGGCCATGTCGGCAATCGAATAATCCCCGGCGATGTAATCGCGGCCATCGCTCAACTGCTTGTTCAGCACGCCGTACAGGCGGCCGGTCTCCTTGACGTACCGCTCGATCGCATAGGGCAGCTTCTCGGGCGCGTAAGTGCCAAAGTGGTGGTTTTGCCCGGCCATCGGGCCCAGGCCACCCATCTGCCAGAACAGCCATTGCAGCGCCAGGTTGCGGCCGCGCAAATCCTGCGGGATGAACTGGCCGGTCTTGTCCGCCAGGTACAGCAGGATCGCACCCGACTCAAACACCGGGATCGGCGCACCGCCGTCGGTGGGGGATTGGTCCACGATTGCCGGGATGCGGTTGTTGGGCGCGATCTTCAGGAAGCCGGGCTCAAACTGCTCGCCCTTGCCGATGTGCACCGGCAGCAGCCGGTAGGCTTGGCCCGTCTCCTCCAGAAACATCGTGATCTTGTGGCCGTTGGGCGTGGTCCAGTAGTACAGGTCGATCATGCTGGGGCTCCAACTCCGGCAGCGGCCAGGCGGGCGTTTTGCGGAAACATCGCCGCGCGCGCCGCATCGTCCATCTCGGTCTTGAAGCTGAAGCGGGTCTTGATCGCCTCGGTGCGCTGCGCCGCCGGCCGGGCGTTGATCTCGTCCAGCAAGCGCTTGACGTTGGGCAGCGTGCCCCAGGCCTCGGGCCCCAGGATGAACGGCACCGCGCGGGCCCAGCCCCACACCGCCATGTCCACCAGCGTGTAGGCATCGCCCAGCATGTAGCAGTGCTTGGCAAGCTGAGCGTCGATCAGGCCCCAGTGGCGCCAGGCTTCAAAGTCATAACGGTTGATGGCATAGGCCTTGGGCTCCGGCGCAAAGTGCTTGAAGTGCACCGCCTGGCCGCTGTAGGGGCCGATGCCGGTGGCCACCAGCATCAGCCAAGACAGCATCTGCGCACGTGCTGCGGGCGTGTTGTCACACTGGAACTGGCCGCACTTTTCAGCCAGGTACAGCAGGATCGCAGTGCTGTCGAACACCACCGCACGGTCCGCACCTTCGCCGTCCACCAGCGCCGGGGTCTTGGCATTCGGGTTGATCGCCAAAAAGGCCGGCAAATGCTGCTCGCCTTTGCGGGTGTCCACCGGCACCGGCTCGTACGGCAGGCCGGTTTCTTCCAGGTACAGCGCCACTTTGGCGGGGTTGGGCGACGGGTGGTAATAAAGCTGGATCATCGGGTGGGCCTTTCGGGGTTGGGTGCGGAGCGCAAAGATTCTGGTGCTGTGCCGGGCAGCCCTGCGCCGCCTGGGGGTTTTGGGGCGGGCTCAGCCCGCCAATTGCCGCGCGTGGTGGCGCAAATGGTCCTCAACCAGCGTGGCGATGAAGTAATAACCGTGGTCAAAACCGGCATGGCGGCGCAGCGTCAACGGCTGGCCCACGGCGGCACAGGCGGCTTCAAAGGTATGCGGCAACAACTGCTCGGCCAAGAACTTGTCGGCCAGGCCTTGGTCGATCAGCAGGCCTTGGGGATACGGCACCGTTGCCTGGCGCCCCATCAGCACGCTGGCATCGTGGGCGGCCCAGGCGGCGCGGTCGGGGCCCAGGTAGCCGGTAAAGGCTTTCTGGCCCCAGGGGCAGCGCATCGGTGCGCAGATCGGCGCCAGGGCTGACAGGCTTTTGAACACGCCCGGATGGCGCAGCGCCAGGGTCAATGCGCCGTGGCCGCCCATCGAGTGGCCGAAGATCCCGGTCTGCGCCTGCAGCACCGGTGCCTGGGCCCATGCCTGCGGCAGAAGCTCGCCCAGCAGGTAGCTCTCCATGCGCCAGTGCTTGGTCCAGGGGGCTTGGGTGGCATCGAGGTAAAAGCCGGCGCCCACGCCAAAATCCCAGTCTTCCGACTCGCCCGCCACGCTGGCGCCACGTGGGCTGGTATCGGGGGTCAGCAAGGCCAGGCCCAGCTCGGCCGCCACGCGCTGCGCGCCGGCCTTGATCGCAAAGGTTTCTTCGCTGCAGGTCAGGCCGGCCAGGTAGACCAGCAGCGGCACCGGCGTACCGGCCAGCGCCTGCGGCGGCAGGTAAAGGCCAAAACGCATGGTCAAGCCGATCTCGGCCGACGCATGGCGGTAAAAGCGCTGCACGCCGCCGAAGCAGGCATGCTCGGACAGGGTTTCCCAGATCATGCGCGCAACCCCAAACCAGAACCTTCGAGATCCTTGGGTTTTGTGCGCCTCATCACGTCGCACCCGCTGTTGCCTCAGCGGGCGCCGCAAACACGGTGAGTCGCAGTTCCAGGTCTGCCAAGTTCTCGTAGACCGGGCGGCGCCCGGACAGCGCCTGGCTCTCGCGCAGGATGATGTCAACTCCGGCACCGCGCCGGTCCATCAGAAACTCTCGGCCCAGCCCGGACTGCTGCATCGGGTAGTAGCGCGAGAACAGGCTGGTCAACAGCTCGTTGCGCGGCACCGAGACCTCGCTCATCGCATCGATGCTCATTGAGTTGGGCAAGGCGCCGGGTGAACTCAATTCGATCCGGT
>JANOBL010000856.1:0-4073 GCA_031411635.1 Betaproteobacteria bacterium | reverse complement strand
CGGCCGGCTGCTCTCCGCGCGCCGCCAGCACCGCCAAGGCAGTGGACAGGATGGTGCCGCCGACGCAGAAACCCAGGGTGTTGATGGTGGGCTCGCCGCTGATCGCCTGCACCACCTCGATGGCCTTGATCGGGCCCTGCTCGATGTAGTCGTCCCAGGTCATCGCCACCATGCTCTGGTCCGGGTTGCGCCAGCTGACCACAAACACCCGGTGGCCTTGCAGGACGGTGTAGCGGATCACCGAGTTCTCGGGCTGCAGATCGAGGATGTAGTACTTGTTGATGCAGGGCGGCACAAACAGCATCGGCCGCTGGTGCACCTTGGGCGTCAGCGGCTTGTACTCGATGAGCTGGAACAAGGCGTTCTCGAACACCACGGCGCCCTCGCTGGTGGCCACATTGCGGCCGACCTCGAACACGGTCTCATCGGTCTGCGAGATATGGCCTTGCTCGATGTCTTTGAGCAGCAGCTGCATGCCGTGCTGCAGGCTCTCGCCCTTGGTTTCAACCGCCTTGGCCAGCGCCTCGGCATTGGTGGCCAGGAAATTGGCCGGGCTGGCCGCGTCCACCCACTGCTGTACCGCAAACCGCACCTTGGCCTTGGTCTTGGCGTCGCCCTGCACACTGTCGGCCATCTGCATCAAGGTGCGGGCGTTCAGCAGATAGGTTTGCGCGGCAAACGCGGCGGCAGGGTTTTGAGCCCAGGCCTGGGCCGAGAAGCGCTTGTCGCCCAGCGGCGCCGGCGCCTTGCCCTGTTGCTGGAAGGTGGTGAGCGCGTTGTTCCACATCGATGTGGCCTGCGCCAGGTAATCGGACTGCAATTGCGCCAAAACTTCGGGCGGCAGGCTGAGGCTGGAGACCGACTTCATCAAATCGCCCACAGACTGAACACTGGTTTGGGCGGCTTGTCCGATATCGGTCAGGCTGGGTACGGGTGGTTTCATTTGGCTTGTCTCCTTTGTTGTGCAACGCCACGTGCGTGCCAATGTGCGATGCTGTGCAAGGCATCGCGTTGTAGGACCAAGAGCTTACCCTAGTACCGCGCAATTTTTCAATACGTGATATTGCCTACCGCTATCTGAAATGCACATCGTCGCCTTGGCCTGGGTCTTTGTCGTGGTGTTGATGGCGGCGGCCGAGGCCGGCTCCAGCCAGGGCACGTTGTTGGGCGCGTTTTTCACGCTGCTGTTGTACGGGGCGTTGCCGCTCTCCATCGTGCTGTACGTCATGGGCACACCAGCCCGGCGGCGGGCCCGGCGGGCGGCCGAGGGTTCAGCCACGCCGGGCGATGGCAGCCGCCAGCCGGCCAGTGCGCCCATCACGCCGGTAAGAGAAGAACCGTGACGCATCGCACACGGTGCACCAGGTGCCGCCGCTGACTTGGTGCACACCCAAACCGGCCAGGCGGCGCCGGGCCAATTCGGCCAGGTTGGCGCGCCAGCGTGGGCTGCCGTCGCTGCGTGGGCTGGCCACAAACAGCATGGGGTCGGGCCAGGCCGGATCGGCGCCAAACGCCAGCAGCACATCGGCGCCCACCTCAAACGCGGAGGGGCCTATGCACGGGCCCAACCAGGCCCGCAATTGATCGGGTGGGCTGCCGGTGGCCTGGCACAGCGCGGCCACGGTGTTGTCAATCACGCCCGCCGCCAGGCCGCGCCAGCCGGCATGCGCTGCGCCGACGCCGCTGCCATCGGCGCTGCACAACAGCAGCGGCAGGCAATCGGCCACCAGCACGGCACAAGCGATGCCGGGCTCGGTGCTGATGCTGGCGTCGGCGCGGGGCAGCGCGCGGCCGGGGGCCAGATCGGCGGCGCTCAGCCGCAGCACTTCGGCCCCGTGCACTTGGTCCAGCCAGACTGGCTTGGCACCCAGCGCGGCGGCAAAACGGCGCTGGTTTTCCAGCACCGCCGCTGGCGCGTCCATCGCCGCACCACCCAACGCCGGGGGCCGCAGGTTCAGGCTGTCAAACGGTGCCGCGCTGACGCCACCCTGGCGTGTGCTCATCAGTGCCGTGATACCGGCAGGGGCCAGCCAGTCTGGCCGCAAGGCCCGCGCCAGACCGGCAGGCCCCTCAGCTTGCATCCGGGCAAGCCGAGGGCTGGGTCTTTGTAAAGGCGTCCAGTTGCATGCAGGCATCAAACACCCGCATCACATTGGGCACATGCTCGGTGCGGCAGTCAAAACGCTGGGCGTTGAAGATCTGCGGCACCAGCGCGCAATCGGCCACAGTGGGTGTTTCCCCATGGCAATAACGCGCCGGCAGCGCGGCAAGCTGGCGCTCCACCACCTCCAGCCCGGTTTCCACCCAATGCCGGTACCAGCGGTTTTTATCGTCCTCGCTGACCTTCAAATCGTGCACCAGGTAGCGCAGCACACGCAGGTTGTTCAGCGGGTGGATCTCGCAGGCAATGTCCTGCGCCAGCGCCCGCACCCGCGCCCGGCCCAGCGCATCGGGGGGCAGCAACGGCGGCTCGGGATGGGTTTCGTCCAGGTACTCGATGATCGCCAGCGATTGCATCAGCATCGCATCGCCGTCTTTCAGCAGCGGCACAAGGCGCGACGGCGATACCGCCGCATACGATTCGCCCAAATTCTCGCGCTTGACCAGGTGCACCGGCAGGTAGTCGTAGTCCAGGCCCTTGATCGCCAGCGCGATGCGCACCCGGTACGAGGCCGAAGACCGGAAGTAGTTGTAGAGCTGCATGGCCTGTGTCCCTCGCGATTACTTCACCCGCACCCGCAGCGCGCCCAGGCCGGCGATGTGGCCTTCCATCAAGTCACCCGGCAGCACCGCAGCCACGCCCGCCGGCGTGCCGGTGAAGATCAGGTCACCCGGCTGCAGAGCCCAGGCTTTGGACAAGGTCTCGATGGTTTCAGCCACGCTCCAGATCAGTTCGCGCAGATCGCCTTTTTGGCGCACGGCGCCGTTCACTGTGATGTTGATCGCGCCTTCGGTCAGCTCACCGGTGGCGGCAATCGGGTGGATAGTGCCGATCGGCGCCGACTCGTCAAAGGCCTTGCCGATGCACCACGGCCGGCCCTGCTTCTTCATGTCGTTTTGCAGATCGCGCCGGGTCATGTCCAGGCCGATGGCATAGCCCCAGATGTGGCTGGCGGCATCGGCGGCGGCGATGTCCCGACCACCGGTGCCGATGGCCACCACCAGTTCGATCTCGTGGTGCAGGTTGCTGGTGAGCGGCGGGTAGGCCATCTCGCCAGTCTCGCCATCGGCCACCGGCAGCACCGCGTCAGCGGGTTTGAGAAAGAAAAACGGCGGCTCGCGGCCGGTGAAACCCATCTCCTGGGCATGCTCGGCATAGTTGCGGCCGACGCAATAAATGCGGTGCACCGGAAACAAACCACCGCCCGCAACAGGGACGGTAGGCGTGGCGGCGGGGGTCAGCACAAAGGTCATGGCAGGCGGCATGGGCAAGGGTTGATCGGGCGGCGCCAGCGATGATGCCACGCGCCCCGCTACACTTTTGCGCATGATCGAGATGCACAGAATCAAGCACTGCCGCCAATGCGGCGCCACTGTGGCCTACCGCATCCCCGACGACGACAACCGCGAGCGCGCGGTGTGCCCGGCCTGCAACACCATCCATTACGAAAACCCGCTCAACGTGGTGGGCACGGTGCCGGTGTGGGGCGATCAGGTGCTGTTGTGCAAGCGTGCGATCGAGCCGCGTTATGGCTTCTGGACCTTGCCGGCCGGCTTCATGGAACTGGGTGAAACGGTGGAAGCCGGCGCGCTGCGCGAGACGGTGGAAGAAGCCGGCGCCAACGTGGAGATGCAAGCCCTGTTCACGCTGATGAACGTGGTGCGGGTGGGCCAGGTGCATATGTTCTACCGCGCGCGGATGCTGGATACCACGCTGGACCCGGGCTCGGAGACGCTGGAAGCGCGGCTGTTCCACGAGCATGAAATCCCCTGGGACGAGATCGCCTTTCGCACCGTGCGCGAGACGCTCAAGCACTACTTCGCCTGCCGCGGCAGCGGGCAGTACCCGCTGCACATCGCCGACATCGGTTAGCCGGGCAGCGGTGGCTCAGGCAGGCTGCAGGACCTCGGCC
>JANOBL010000855.1:0-7797 GCA_031411635.1 Betaproteobacteria bacterium | reverse complement strand
CCCTCATGAAACGCCGGGTCGTAGAGCACCAGCGCGGGTGGGGTGATGGTGGGGTTTGTGTCACCCACGGCCTGGTTGGCCATCAGCGCATCCAGCAACAGCTCGGCTTGTTGACGCATGTCGGCCTCCACCTCGCGCCGCTCTCGGTTGATCGCATCCAACTGTTGGGCCAGTGCCGCCGCGCGCTCGGGGTCGTCGGTGCACAGGCATTCGATGCCCAGCGTCATGTCCGACAGCCGGCCGGCGGCGTTGATGCGTGGGCCCAGCGCAAAGCCGAAGTCGAAGCCGGCAGCACGCTCGGTGCTGCGGCCGGCAGCGGCAAACAGCGCGGCCACACCGGCCTGCATGCGGCCGGCGCGGATGCGTTTCAGGCCTTGCGCCACCAGCCGGCGGTTGTTGCCGTCCAGCCGCACCACATCGGCCACCGTGCCCAGCGCCACCAGGTCCAGCAAGCTGTCCAGGCGGGGCTGGTTGTGGGCATCAAACACACCCCGCAAGCGCTGCTCGGCACGCAAGGCCAGCAGCACGTAGAACATCACGCCGACGCCGGCCAGCGCCTTGCTCTCAAAACCGCAGCCGGGCTGGGAGGGGTTGACGATCACATCGGCGGCTGGCAGCAGCACCGTGCCGTCCGTGTGCAGCGCCGGCAGGTGGTGGTCGGTCACCAGCACCTTGAGACCCAGCGCACGCGCATGGGCCACACCGGCGATGCTGGCGATGCCGTTGTCCACCGTCACCAGCACGGCGGGGGGATGGGCTGGATCGCGGCCGCTTTGTTGGGACATGGCCAGATCGACGATGGCCGGTGTCAGGCCATAGCCATGCACCGCGCGGTCGGGCACGACATAGCCGACGTGGGCCGGCGCCGCGCCCAGCATCACCAGGCCACGCAAGGCCACGGCGCAGGCGGTGGCGCCGTCGCAGTCGTAATCGGCGACGATGACGATGCGCTGCTGCGTGGCAATCGCATCGGCCAACAGCCTGGCCGCCTCGGCGCTGCCCTTCAGCGCGACGGGCGGCAGCAGGTGGGCCAGGCCATCGTCCAGTTCTTCGGCCGTGCGCACACCGCGCGCGGCAAACAGCCGCGCCAGCAGCGGGTGCACGCCGGCTTGCTCCAGCGCATAAGCGGCACGCGGCGGCACATCGCGGGTGTGCAGTGTGGGGGCGGCGGTGCTCACAGCGCCTCCAGCACGCTGTGCGCAACAGGCTTGCGCCACAGCGTGGAAAAGCGCTGCCAGGCGCCTTGCGGTGAGGAGGCCCAGGTCTGGGCCAGGCGCTCGCCACACAGCGTGAGCTGCACCGGGCCGGCACTGTGCAGCAGCGTATTGATCGGCCCGGCGTCCAGCGCCAACCAGGCCTCACACCAGGCGGCCCAGTCTTCGCCCAGGGCTGGAGCCCGCAATCGATCATCAAGCGTTGGATTGGCGGCCAGGTTGACGGCCGGCAAACGCCCGCAGCCACTCAGCCAGACCGAGTTGACGGTGGGCAGGCCAGCCGCCTCGCGACTGTCATTCACCGTGTGGGTGTACATCAGCATCTGCACCTCGTTTTGCAGCCGGCGCAACAGCCGGGCTTGCGGCTGGGTGGGCAGCCAGGCATCCAGGTGGCGGGCAATCACCCGGTCCAGCGACGCACTGGGCAGTTGGTCGAACAGCTCGTGCGTGGCCAGCCACTGCAGCGGCGCGGCCCAGTACAGCTTGAAGCCTTCGGTCTCGAACAGCGGCTGCACGATGGCCAGCAGCTCGCGCGAGCCGGCCTCATCCAGTTGCAGGCTGGCCGGATCGGTCAACTGGATCTGTTCCCGGCCGGGCTGCAGATGCACCGGCGTGAGCTGGCCCCAGGCCTGGGTGTGCGCGCCAGGCAGGCCCAGGCTGGCTGCTTGGCGGGCGGCAAACGGCAAGGCGATGTGGGGCAATGCCGCAACATCCAGGCACCAACCCCAGGCCAGCGCCAGCGCTTGCTCATGCGGCGGGTTGGGGCTGAAGGCATCGCTGCCCAGCGTGATACAGGGCGTCAGGCGTGGCAGAAGGCGCTCAAGATAGGGCAGCGACAAGCTTTGCTGGGCCAACAAGCCGGCCTCGGAGACGGTGCCGGCAAAGGGAACGATAAGGTGCATGGCTGCTTCATTATCCCGGTGCGTGGGCCGCGCCCCCACTGTTAGCATCGCCACCCCATGAACTGGCCCTATGAATGGCAGATCGGCTGGCGCTACACCCGGGCCGGGCGGGCCGGCCGGCGCAACGGCTTCATCTCTTTCATCTCCTTTGTGTCGATGCTGGGCATTGCGCTGGGCGTGGCGGCGCTGATCATCGTGCTGAGCGTGATGAACGGCTTCCAGAAAGAAGTGACCGACCGCATGCTCAGCGTGGTCTCGCATGTGGAGTTGCTGGATCCACAAGGCAACTCGCTGGCCGATTGGCAGGCCACCGCCGCCAAGGCGCGCGAGAACCCTGCTGTGCAGGCCGCCGCGCCCTTCATCGCCAACCAATCGCTGATTGCACGCGGTGACGAGATGCGCGGCGCGGTGGTGCGCGGCATCAACCCGGCGCTGGAGGCCAGCATCACACCGCTGGCCGCGCAGTTGAAAGACGGTGTGCTGGCCAAGCTGCGGCCCGGCGCCTGGAACATCGTGCTGGGTGTGGAACTGGCGCGCAGCCTGCGTGTGAAAGCCGGCGACAGCGTGACCCTGGTGGCCCCGGGCGGCCAGATCACCCCGGCCGGCACCGTGCCGCGTTTGAAGAGCTTTACCGTGGCTGGCACTTTCGAGGCTGGGCACTACGAGTACGACAGCGGCCTGGCGCTGATCCACATCGACGATGCGGCCCGGCTGTACCGGCTGGATGGCCCTACCGGCGTGCAGCTTCGGCTGGCCGATCTGCACCAGGCGCGTGCGGTGGCTCAACAATTGATCGAGTCGCTGCCCACCGGCCTGCTGGTGCGCGACTGGACCCGCACCAACCGCAACTGGTTTGACGCGGTGCAGCTTGAAAAGCGGCTGATGTTCATCATCCTGACCCTGATCGTTGCGGTGGCGGCGTTCAACCTGGTGTCCACCCTGGTGATGACGGTGACCGACAAGCGTGCCGACATCGCGATCCTGCGCACTTTGGGCGCCAGCCCACGCTCGGTGATGGGCATCTTTGTGGTGCAGGGCGCGGCCAGCGGTGTCATCGGCACCTTGGGCGGGGTGGTGTTTGGCCTGCTGGTGGCGCTGAACATCGGCACCCTGGTGCCGGCGCTGGAGCGGCTGCTGGGCATGGCGTTTTTGCCCGGCAGCATCTATTTGATCAGCCGCATGCCCAGCGATCCCCGGCTGGCCGATGTGCTGCCGATCGCACTGATCTCCCTGGTGCTGGCCTTTGTCGCCACGCTGTACCCAAGCTGGCGCGCCAGCCGGGTCAAGCCCGCCGAGGCGCTGCGTTATGAATGACGGCGCCGCCAAGCTGATCCTGGGCTGCCAGGGCCTGAGCAAACGCTTCACCGATGGTGGGCTGGACGTGACGGTGCTGCAGGGTGTGGATCTGGCGGTGCATGCTGGCGAGACGCTGGCCATCGTCGGCGCGTCGGGCTCGGGCAAAAGCACCTTGCTGCATTTGCTGGGCGCGCTGGACGACCCCAGCGCCGGCGCGGTGCAGTTGATGGGCCGTGAACTGGCGGCGATGGATGCCGCCGCGCAAGGCGTGTGGCGCAACCAGCACCTGGGTTTTGTCTACCAGTTTCACCACCTGCTGCCCGAGTTCACTGCGCTGGACAACGTGGCGATGCCCTTGCGCATCCGCCGCCAGCCTGTGGCCCAGGCCCAGGCGGCCGCGCGCGAGGCATTGACGGCAGTGGGCCTGGCCGCGCGGCTGGACCACAAGCCGGCGCAGCTCTCGGGCGGTGAGCGCCAGCGTGTGGCGATCGCCCGGGCCCTGGTCACCCGCCCGGCCTGCGTGCTGGCCGACGAGCCCACCGGCAACCTGGACCGCGGCAGCGCCGACACGGTGTTTGCGCTGATGCTGGACCTGGCGCGCCAGCGTGGCACGGCGTTTGTGCTGGTCACCCACGATGCCAGCCTGGCCGCGCGCTGCCAGCGGGTGCTGCGGCTGGAGCAGGGGCGGTTGGCTGGGTGACGCAGGGCTCAGCGGGCGGCCGGTGCAATCTCGGTCACCGTGAGTTGGCCACCGTCGTTGACGGCCTTGAACTTCACTTTGTCACCGGTTTTCAGCCTGTCGGGCAAAGCCCGGTCCTTCACCGCAAACACCATCGGCATGATGCTGGGCGTGTCGCTGCCGGGGGTGATGTCGTAGGCGTTGAGCAGAAACACAAAGTCCCGGTCCACATCGCTGATCAGCGGGTGCTTTTGCTTCGGATGCGTGATCCAGCAGCCCATCATGCCCATCGCCATCTGCACCATCTCGTCGGCATGCGGGTGGTACATGAAAGTACCGGGCCGGCGCGCAACAAACTCGTAGACAAAGGTCTTGCCTGGTTGGGCCAGCAACTCGGCCACCCGCTGGGCGATGCTGTCCTGGTCGGTTTCGGTTCTGGCGCAGATCAGCCTTTTGTCCAGGCGGGTCTGGGCGGTTTGCTGATCCGCCAAAAAGCCGCCATCGGGACTGAAGCTGGCGCAGCCGCGCAATACCAGGCTCTGCGCCAGGCTGAACGTTGGCACGGCCAGCCGCCCCGCAGCGCGAAGAAAGCGCCATCGTCGCGGCTGCACCGGCCTGCACCGGAACGGCCAGCACCAGCATCCAGACCGGCACTGATCGAATCAGCCCCCACATGGCCTGACTTTGGCGCAGCGCTGGGCGGGTGATGCCCGGGCCAGGTGGCCCTGCCTGGCGCCGACATGCTTTGGCGGGTTTGTCTTACAAGGCCGCGGCGCGGTTCAAACTATGGTGTCTTGTGGCCCCGGGCCCAACAACGGCGCCAGGCGTGCCAAAGGGATGAACATGCAGATACGGGTTGGCTTTGAAATGACGTACGAGTGTCCTCAACCGACGCCGATGATTCTGGCCCTGAGCATCCACTATTCGCGCGCCGCCGATCTGCTTCGTCCGGATCATCTGATCACCAGTCCCGCGGTGCCGGTCATCGCTTACCGAGATCTGTTCGGTAACTGGTGCAGCCGCCTGGTGGCACCGCAGGGCCGGTTTGTCATCAGTGCCGATGCGCTGGTCAACGATGCGGGCGAGCACGATGTGTTGGCGCCCTGGGCCACGCAGACGCCGGTTGAATACCTGCCCGAGTCCACCCTGGTCTACCTGCTGGGCAGCCGCTATTGCGAGACCGATCAACTCTCCGAGATCGCCTGGCAGCGGTTCGGTGCCGGCCCCACCGGCTGGCAGCGGGTGCAGGCGATCTGCGATTTTGTGCACGGCCACATCGAGTTTGGCTACCACCATGCCCGGCGCACACGCACCGCCTGGGAGGGCTACAACGAAGGTGTCGGCGTGTGCCGCGACTATGCGCACCTGGCGATCGCGTTTTGCCGCTGCATGAACATCCCGGCGCGCTACTGCACCGGTTACCTGGGGGACATCCGCATTCCGCCGATCCCGGGTCCGATGGACTTTGCCGGCTGGTTCGAGGCTTATCTGGGCGACCGCTGGTACACCTTCGACGCCCGCAACAACACGCCGCGCATCGGCCGGGTCTTGATCGCGCGTGGCCGGGACGCCTGCGATGTGGCGCTGGCCAGCACCTTCGGGCCCAATACGCTGCAGGCGTTCAAGGTCTGGAGCGACGAGGTGGTGACAGGCTGAACAACGGCACACCGGCATCTTGCCGGCCGGCCACCAGAGCAAGCCATTGCGCAGGGGCTTCAAGCAAGGTATGACTTATTGCGTGGGTGTCAGGCTTGAAGAAGGGCTGATCTTTGCCAGCGACTCGCGCACCCACGCGGGCGTGGACAACCATGCCAAGTTCTGCAAGATGACGGTGTTTGAGCGTGCCGGTGACCGTGTGCTGGTGTTGTTGAGTTCTGGCGCGCTGGCCGCCACGCAAACCGTGATCAACCTGCTGCGCAAGCGTGCGGCCGCCGAGCCGCCCCATCTGTGGGCCGTGGGCTCGATGTTTGACGTGGCCAATCTGGTGGCCGACGCGATGCGCGACATCGAGCGCCGTGACGGCCCGTTTCTGGCCGGTGGTGGGCTCAGGTTCAATGCCTCGTTCATCCTCGGTGGCCAGATCGCTGGCGAAGAGATGCGCTTGTTTCGGCTTTATGCCGAGGGCAATTTCATCGAGGTTGGCACGGACACCTGTTTTTTGCAGACCGGCGAGACCAAATACGGCAAACCCGTCCTGGACCTGGCAATAAACCCGAAGGCAACGCTGGAAGACGCCACCAAATGTGTGTTGGTGTCTTTTGATTCGACGATGCTGAGCAACCTGTCGGTCGGCATGCCGATCGATCTGCTGTGTTATGCGCGGGACAGCCTGGCCGTGACGATGCAAAGGCGCTTCAATGCCGGTGACGCTTATTTCGAGGCATTGAAGCAGCAGTGGGTGGTAGACACCCGAAAAGTCATCCACGAGTTGCCGCCGCTGGTCTGGTAGCAAGCGGCGCCGCACGCAGCGCTGAATCCGCTGCGCGCGTTACATCACCCGGCCAAACCACCAAACACTCAGCCCCGCGCCCAGCAGCGCCAGCAGCGCACCGGCCAGCGCCAGAAAGGCTGTTATTTCGGTCTCCTTGGTCTCCACCACCAGCCGGCTGCTCAAGCCCTGGTAAACCTGCTTCAGGTCGTCGGCGGTGCCGGCGTAGAAGTAGTTGGCGCGGGTGGCGTTGGCGATGTTCTTCAGCGTGTCCTCGTCCAGCCGCACCCGCATGCTCCAGCCCTCGAAGCCGATGATCTCGCCGTTTTTGGTGCCCACGCCCACGGTGTAGACCTTGACACCGCGCTCGGCCGCCATCTTGGCCGCCTCCATCGGATCGGGCCCGGTGGTGCGCTGGCCGTCGGTCAGCAGGATCACCGCTGCCGAGCTGTAGCTGCCGGGCTCCACCGGCACAAAAGGTTTTTTCTCCTTCTTGTCGCCGGGTGCGGCGGGCATCGCTTTCTGGCCGGTGATTTGACTCAGGTCTATGCCTTCGTCCGGAAACAGGCTGGCCAGCGACAGCACCAGGCCGGAGCCGATGGCCGTGCCACGCTGGAGTTGAAAGCGGTCGATTGCCGCCACCACATCCTCGCGGCTGAAGGTGGGCGCCTGCACGATAGCCGCGGTGCCGGCAAAGCTCACCACGCCAATGCGCACGCTGCGCGGCAGCCCGGCGACGAAGGTTTTGGCCGCCTCTTGCGCGGCCACCAGGCGGTTTGGCAGCACATCGGTGGCACGCATGCTGCCCGACACGTCCATCGCCAGGATGATGGTCTCCTGCACCGACGGCAGCTTGATCTTGGCCGTGGGCCTGGCGGTGGCCAGCAGCAGCACCGCCACGGCCAGCAGCAACAGCGCCGGGGGCACGTGGCGGCGCCAGCCCGGGCCCGCGCCCATGGCCTGCTTGACCAGCGCCACGCTGGCCAGGCGCACGGTGTTTTTCTTGCGCCGCGCCAGCAGCGCCAGATAGGCCGCTACCAGCAAAGGCAGCAGCAGCAGGCTCCACAGCCATTCGGGCCACAGCAGGTTCATAGCGGCATCCTGGTTGGGTAAGGCGGTGGTGGTCAGGCCGCTGCGGCGGCGTTGGGGGCGGCCGGTGAGCGCAACTCGGCCGGCAGGCGGTGGCCGCTGAGGGCCCGTGCGCGCTGGCGGCGCAAGGCCACATAGCGCAGCAGCGCGGCCAGCAAATCGTCGGAGGTGGCCAGCTCCAGCACATCG
>JANOBL010000854.1:0-6623 GCA_031411635.1 Betaproteobacteria bacterium | reverse complement strand
CGGTCTTGATGCGGTCCACCACGTCCATGCCCTCCACCACCTTGCCAAAAACGGCATAACCGTTGCCGTCGGGCGAGTTGGCGGCGTCCAGCCGGGTGTTGTCGCCAACATTGATGAAAAACTGCGCAGTGGCCGAATCGGGCACCGCGGTGCGTGCCATCGCGATGCTGCCACGCTGGTTGGACAAGCCGTTTTTCGATTCCAGCGGGATCGC
This sequence comes from Betaproteobacteria bacterium, assembly GCA_031411635.1. Lineage (GTDB taxonomy): Bacteria > Pseudomonadota > Gammaproteobacteria > Burkholderiales > Burkholderiaceae_C > Pseudaquabacterium. The sequence continues at coordinate 6,409 of JANOBL010000854.1, read as the reverse complement.
CATGCGGGTGGGCTTTTCCAGCATGTCGGCACCCATGCCCCCGCCCTGGATCATGAAGCCATCGATCACGCGGTGGAACACCGTGCCGTTGTAGTGGCCAGCCTTGATGTACTGCAGAAAGTTGGCCACCGTCTTAGGCGCTTTTTCGGCATCGAGCTGCAGCACGATGTCGCCCATCGAGGTGCTCATGCGCACGGCCTGCGACCAAGCCGGGGCCGGGGCGGCGCCCAGCAGGCTGGCTGTGACCGTCGCAAGCACGGCGGCGGCCAGGGCAAGTGTTTTCATCCAGTGATCTCCTTCAAGCAGGGCATAGCGTTGTCCATCAAAGCGCTGTCACGCCGCCGTCAGCGGGTGGCGGCCAGTTCTCGGGCCAGGCGCAGTTTGTTTTGCAGCCCGGTCTCGGCGCGCAGGCCGGCAGCGGCCTCGTAGGCGCGCTGCGCCAGCCGCACAAACACATCGCCCAGGTTCTCGTGCGCGGTGCGGTAGGCCGGGTCCAGCCGCAATGCTGTTTCCAGCAGGTGGCGGGCCTCGGCCAAACGCCCGGCAGCGGCTTGCAGCACCGCCAGGTTGTTGTAGGGCTCGGGCAAGTCGGGGAACTCCTGGGTCAGGCGCTCCAGCAGGCTGCTGGCATCGGCGGCGCGGCCGGTCTCGGCCAGGATCACGGCCTTCAGAAAGCGCAGATCGGCATCTGCCGGGCTCAGGGCCAGGGCCTGGTCCAGGCGCTGCAGGGCCGGTCCGGCGTCGCCCCGGCGGAACTGCTGCTCGATCTCCCTGGCCGGGTGGGTGGGCTCGGCGGACCGCACCGGCAGGGCAACGGCCAGCAGGGTGGCGGCCAGCAGGATGGCGGCCAGCAGGAACCAGGCCTGGCGGCCACGCCGCACCCCTGTGGGGCTGCAGTGGCCGGCGATCATGCGGGGTGTCGTACGGGGGTGCAAGCGAGGCGCCGAGCAAGCGGTTCAGGGGTGACGGGAGCGGCACCGCCGCTATACTGATTTGATTGTATCGACCCCTTGTGGCGGCGCCCCGCGTTGAACCGCCATCGGCCCCGCAGCAGCCCCCGCGCTGCACCGCTGCGGGCCCCTTCAGCACCCACTGGCCGCCTTGTTTGCGGCCGCTTTTGGCATCGGCCGATGACCTTGCGCCTCTTCAACACGCTGACCCGCCGCCTGGAGCCGTTCACGCCCATCGTGCCCGGGCAAGTGCGCATGTATGTCTGCGGCATGACGATTTACGACCTGTGCCACATGGGCCATGCGCGCATGATGATGGCCTTTGACGTGGTGTACCGCTGGCTGCAGGCCAGTGGCTACCAAGTCACCTATGTGCGCAACATCACCGACATCGAGGACAAGATCATCAAGCGCGCGGTGGAGCGTGGCATCACGATCCGGGCGCTGACCGACGAGATGATTGCCGCGATGCGCCAGGTCCTGGCCGCCATCGGCTCCGTGCCGAACACGCACGAGCCGCGTGCCACCGATTACGTGCCGCAGATGCTGTCGCTGATCAACACTTTGGAAGGCAAGGGCCTGGCCTACCGGGCCGGCGGTGGCCAACCCGGCGGCGACGTGAACTTTGCGGTGCGCAAGTTTCCCGGTTACGGCAAGCTGTCCGGCAAAAGCATCGACGATCTGCGGGCCGGCGAGCGGGTGGCGGTGGACGATGGCAAGGACGATCCGCTGGACTTTGTGCTGTGGAAAGCCGCCAAGCCCGATGAGCCCGCCGATGCCACGTTTGACGGCGGCCCCTACGGCGCTGGCCGGCCGGGTTGGCACATCGAATGCTCGGCGATGAGTTGCGCGCTGCTGGGCGAGCGTTTCGACATCCACGGTGGTGGTATGGACCTGCAGTTTCCGCACCACGAAAACGAGATTGCGCAAAGCGAAGGCGCGCTGGGCCACCCGTTTGTCAACGTCTGGCTGCACAACGGTTTTTTGAATGTCGACAACGAGAAGATGTCCAAAAGCCTGGGCAACTTCTTCACGATCCGCGAGGTGCTGCAGAAGTTTGATGGCGAGACCTTGCGCTTCTTCATGCTGCGCACGCATTACCGCAGCCCGTTCAACTTCAGCGACCAGCTTCTGGACGATGCGCGCAGCGCGCTGCGCCGGCTGTACACCGCGCTGGACGGCATCGTGTTGGCGGAGGTGTCGGCCGAGGCCAAGCCGGTGCTTGACTGGAACCAGCCGCAAGCCGCCGCGTTCAAGGCCGCGATGGACGACGACTTCAACACCCCGGGCGCGCTGGCGGTGTTGTTTGAGCTGGCGAATGAAATCAACCGCAGCCGCTCGGCCGAGACGGCGGCGCTGCTGCGCGCGCTGGCTGGCACCCTGGGTGTGCTGCAGCAGCTTCCACGCAACTACCTGCAAGCCGGCAGCGGGCTGGATGAAGCCACGGTCCAGGCCTTGATCGCCGAGCGCACCGCGGCCAAATTGGCGAAGAACTTTGCCGAGGCCGACCGCATCCGCCAACACCTGGCGGCCCAGGGTATTGCGCTGAAAGACTCGGCCCAGGGCACCACCTGGGTCAAGGCCTGAGCATGCCCAAAAGCGCCACCAGCGCCGCCAGCGCCGCCAGCGCCGCCAACCCTGGTGCCGCCAGCGTGGTGGACGCGGCTGCGGCCGTGCCCGAAGGCGTCACGCCACCGTATTGGGACGAAGCCTGCCGCCACCTGGCAAAACGCGATCGGGTGATGAAAAAGCTGATCCCGAAGTTTGGCGAGGCCAGGCTGCAAAGCCGGGGCGATGCCTTCACCACCTTGGCCCGGTCCATCGTCGGCCAGCAGATCTCGGTCAAGGCCGCGCAATCGGTGTGGAACCGGTTTGTCGTGGTGGTGGGCGGGCCGTCCACCCACCTGGCGCCGGCCTCGGTGCTGTTGCACGACACACCCGCGCTGCGCGCCGCCGGCCTGTCGGCCCGCAAGACCGAGTACCTGGCCGATCTGGCGCGCCACTTTGAATCCGGCGCGGTGCATGTGCAGCAATGGCAGCAGATGGACGACGAGGCCATCATCGACGAACTGGTGGCCATCCGCGGCATCGGCCGCTGGACGGCAGAGATGTTCTTGATCTTCCACCTGATGCGGCCCAATGTGCTGCCGCTGGACGACCTGGGGCTGATCAAGGGCATCAGCCAAGGTTACTTCAGCGGCGAGCCGGTGTCGCGCGCCGAGGCGCGCGAGGTGGGCGATGCCTGGACGCCGTTCCGCTCGGTGGCCACCTGGTATATCTGGCGTAGCCTGGACCCGCTGCCGGTAGACTACTGACAGCCTGACCCTGTGCCGGCATCGATCCACCCTAACCACCTTGGCGGATGAGCAAAAGACACTTTCTCGACTTCGAGCAGCCGATTGCCGAACTCGAAAGCAAGATCGAAGAACTGCGCTTTGTGCAGTCCGAATCGGCGGTGGACATCTCCGACGAGATTGGCCGGCTCGACAAAAAGAGCCAGCAGCTTGCCAAGGACATCTATTCCAGCCTGACACCCTGGCAGGTGACGCAGATTGCGCGCCACCCGCAGCGGCCCTATACGCTGGATTACTTGGCCGAGAAGTTCAGCGATTGGCAAGAGCTGCACGGTGACCGGGTGTATGCCGACGATGCGTCGATCGTCGGTGGGCTGGCGCGTTTCAATGGCCAGGCCTGCATGGTGATCGGCCAGCAAAAAGGCCGCGACACCAAGGAGCGCGGGTTGCGCAACTTTGGCATGTCGCGCCCCGAGGGCTACCGCAAGGCCTTGCGGCTGATGAAGCTGGCGGAGAAATTCGGCCTGCCGGTGTTCACCTTTGTCGACACCCCCGGCGCCTACCCAGGCATCGGCGCCGAGGAACGTGGCCAGTCCGAGGCCATCGGCCGCAACATCTTCGAGATGTGCCAGTTGGAGGTGCCGATCATCGTCACGATCATCGGCGAGGGCGGCTCGGGCGGTGCGCTGGCCATCAGCGTGGGCGACCAGGTGCTGATGCTGCAGTTCTCGGTTTATTCGGTGATCTCGCCCGAGGGCTGTGCATCGATTTTGTGGAAAACCTCCGAGCGCGCATCCGATGCGGCCGAGGCGCTGGGCATCACCGCGCACCGGCTCAAGGCGCTGGGGCTGATCGACAAGGTGGTCAGCGAGCCAGTGGGTGGTGCGCACCGCAATACCCAGCAGATGGCCTCGCAGCTCAAGCGGGCGCTGGTGGATGCACTGCGCCAGGTGTCCGACCTGAAGCCCAAGGATTTGCTGCAGCGGCGCTACGACCGGCTGCAGGCCTACGGCCGCTACGCCGACACCAAAGACCGCTAGAGCCCGGCATGGCCGCTGAGCCCGGGGCCACCGTGGCCGTGGCGTTCAGCGGTGGGCGCGATTCGCTGGCGCTGCTGCATGCCACTTGCCGCTCAGCCGCTGCGTTGGGCCTGCAAGTGGTGGCGCTGCATGTGCACCATGGTTTGTTGCCCGAGGCCGATGGCTGGGTACGGCAGGCGCAACAGCTTTGTGCGCGCTGGCATCGGCGTGGTTGGCCGCTGCGGCTGCGCTGGGACCGCTTGCACGGCGCACCGGCCCCAGGTGAAAGCGTGGAGGCCTGGGCCCGCGCCGGCCGCCATGCCTTGCTGGCGCGATTGGCGCAAGAAGAGGGCGCCAGCCTGCTGCTGCTGGCCCAGCACAGGCGCGACCAGGCCGAGACCGTGCTGCTGCAGGCTTTGCGCGGTGGAGGGCCGGCCGGTTTGTCGGCCATGCCGACCAGTGCAGTGCGTGGTGGCCTGACCTGGGCCCGGCCCTGGCTGGACCAGCCGCGCGAGGCGATCGAGGCCTATGTGCACCGCCACCGGCTGCGGCCGATCGAAGACCCGTCCAACCAAGACCCACGCTGGGCCCGCAACCGGCTGCGGCTGCAGGTGTGGCCGGTGTTGCAGGCAGCGTTTGGCGATGCGGAAGTGGCGCTGGCCGGTGTCGCCCAGCGTGCACAGGAAGCCCAGGCCGCACTGGCCGAGCTGGCGGCGCTGGACTTGGCGCCTTTGGTCGATGCGCAGGGTGGTTTGTTAGTGGCTGGCTGGCGCCAGTTGTCGCCTGCCCGCCAAGCCAATGCCTTGCGCACCTGGTGGGCGGCGCAGGCCGGGCAGGGCGCACCGGCAGCGCTGGTGCGGCGCTTGCTGGCAGAGGTGCCGGCCCAAGGCGCGGCGCGCTGGCCGGTGGATGCCACCAGCCAGTGTGTGCTGTACCGGGGCTATTTGCGCCGACAAAGCGTCATCGAGGTGCCGGCCGCAGCGCCGCCCGCTGGCGTGGTGCTGGACCTGTCGCGGCCCGGCCGCTGGCCGGTGCCGGGCTGGGGTGGGGTGATCGAAGTCAAGCGTTGCCAAACCGGTGGTGTGTCGCCCCAGCATCTGCGCAGCGTGGCGCTGGCCGCACGCGGGGGTGGCGAGCGTTTCCAGGCCCATGCCGGTGGAATCCCACGCAGCCTGAAGCTCCAATTTCAAAGCGCCGGTGTGCCTGCCGAAGCCCGTCAAGGCCCGTTGTTGTGGCGCGATGGCCAACTGCTGTTTGTGCCCGGCCTGGGCCTGGATGCACGCTGCCGGGCCGATGCCGGACAAAACCAGCTCAGCCTGGCGTGGTGGCCCGATCCGGCGCCACCCGGCCGGCACAAGCCGGCTGGCTAAAATGCGCGGTTGCACCCGGCGTCCTCAACCCGACCATCCACCGCTACAGCAACCATGGCCTTGATCGTTCACAAATACGGCGGCACCTCGATGGGCTCACCCGAGCGCATCCGCAACGTCGCCAAGCGGGTGGCCAAATGGGCCCGTGCCGGCCACCAGATGGTGGTGGTGCCATCGGCGATGAGTGGTGAGACCAACCGCTTGCTGGGCCTGGCCAAGGAGGTGAACCCCGGGCCGCCGGACGCCGCCGCGATGCGGGAACTGGACATGATCGCCGCCACCGGCGAGCAGGTGTCGGTGGGCTTGTTGGCGCTGGCGCTGCAGGCCGAAGGCATGCCGGCGGTCAGCTACGCCGGCTGGCAAGTGCCGGTAAAAACCGACTCCAGTTTCACCAAGGCGCGCATCGAGAGCATCGACGATGTGCGTGTGCGGGCCGATCTGGCCGAGGGCAAGGTGGTGGTGATCACCGGCTTCCAGGGCATCGATGGCGAGGGCTCGATCACCACGCTGGGGCGCGGTGGCTCGGACACCTCGGCGGTGGCGGTGGCCGCCGCGATGGGCGCGGCCGAGTGCCTGATTTACACCGATGTCGACGGCGTCTACACCACCGACCCGCGCGTGGTGCCCGAAGCCCGGCGCATGCACACCGTCAGCTTCGAGGAGATGCTGGAGATGGCCAGCCTGGGCAGCAAGGTGCTGCAGATCCGCTCGGTGGAATTTGCCGGCAAATACCGCGTCAAGCTGCGGGTGTTGTCCAGTTTCACGCCCTGGGACAT
>JANOBL010000853.1:0-2624 GCA_031411635.1 Betaproteobacteria bacterium | reverse complement strand
ATTGCCGAGGTGACGCCTGCCCCCAGCGGGGCGATCAGCTTTTGGATGCCGAGCTTGCGCGCCACGCCATAGGCATGCACCGGGCCGGCGCCGCCAAAGGCGATCAGCGGCAGCGCGCGTGGGTCGACGCCGCTGTCGGTGGCCTGCATCGCCGCGGCCTCGGCCATGCTTTCGTTGACCATGTCGTGGATGCCGAAGGCGCAGCGCTCGATGCCAAGCCCCAAGCTGTCGGCCAGCCGCGCCATCGCTGTCTGCGCCGCTGGGCGGTCCAGCGCAAAGTCGCCACCGAGAAACGACTTCTCGTCCAGGTAGCCCAGCAGCAGATCGGCATCGGTAACCGTCGCTTCGGTGCCACCGCGGCCGTAACAGGCCGGGCCAGGCGCCGCCGCCGCGCTGCGCGGCCCCACCTGCAGCGTGCCCAGCTTGGTGCGCGACGCGATGCTGCCGCCGCCGGCGCCGATCTCGATCATGTGGATCGACTGGATCTTCAGCGGGAAGCCGCTGCCCTTGCGGAAACGCTCGTGGCGCGCCACTTCCAGTTCGTTGGCAATCTGCGGCTGGCCATCGGGGATCAGGCACAGCTTGGCCGTCGTGCCACCCATGTCGAAGGACAACACGCTTTGTTCACCGGCGGTGCGCGCATAGTCGGCCGCCGCGACGGCGCCGGCGGCCGGGCCGGACTCAATCAGCCGCACCGGTGTGCGCGCCGCGCTGGAACTGGGCACGACACCGCCGCTGGAGGTCATCCACAGCAACTGGCTCTTGACGCCGCGCTGGCCCAGCTCGCGTTCCAGGTGCTCAACATGCTGCACCATCATCGGCCGGGTGTAGGCGTTGGCCACCGTGGTGGAGGCGCGGTCGTATTCGCGCACCTCGGGGCAGACGCTGGACGACAAGGACACCGACACGCCGGGCGCGTATTCGGTCAACAGCTCGCCAATGCGCTGTTCATGCTGCGGGTACTTGTAGGCATGCAGCAAGCACACCGCCACCGACTGGATGCGCAAAGCCACCAGCTTGGCGGCGATGACCTTGACGCTGGCTTCGTCCAGCGGCGTCATCACCTGGCCATGGGCGCTGATGCGCTCCACCGCGCCAAAGCAGCGGTCACGCGGCACCAATGGCTCGGGGTACTGGATACGAAGGTCGTAGAGGTCGTAGCGTCCTTCGGTGCGGATGCGCAACATGTCCTGAAAGCCGTCGGTGGTGATGAACGCGGTGGCCACGCCTTTGCGTTCAAGCACGGCGTTGGTGACCACCGTCGTCGCGCCCAGGATCTGCAGGGCGCCCTCGCCGGGCCGCGCGGTTTTGCCGCCACGCACCTTGGCGAGCAGTTCGTCCACACCCTGCAGCACTGCACGCGCCGGGGCGTCGGGCGTGCTCAGCACCTTGTGCAAGTGGATGCTGCCGTCGTCGTCGCAGAAGGCGAAGTCGGTGAACGTGCCACCGGTGTCGAATGCCAGTTTCATGAAGTCCTCGAAGGGTAGAACTTGAGCGGTCAGTGGATGCCGTGCGGTGCAGCAGCGGCGGAGCGCTGTTGCACGCGGCCGGTCATGAAGAGTTCGCCCAGGTCGGTGTGGCTCACGTCCTGGGCCGGGCTGTCCCAGATCACCTTGCCCAGGCGCAGCACCACGGCGCGTTCAGCGGCTTCCATCGCCTTGCGTGTGTTCTGCTCGACCAGCAGGATGGTCCGGCCGCCCTGGTGCAGGCGTTTCAGTTCGTTGAAAACCAGCGTGATGGCCTGCGGCGACAGGCCGACCGAGGGCTCATCGACGAGCAGGATCTCGGGCCGGCGCAACACCGCCATCGCCATTTCAAGCAACTGCTGCTCACCGCCTGACATATTGCCGGCAAACTCGTTGCGGCGCTTGTGCAGGATCGGGAACAGCTCGTAGACGTACTTGCGCTCGCCTTCGATGTCGCCATCCTTGATCGTGTAGGCGGCCATCTCCAGGTTCTCGTCCACCGACATCGTCGGGAAGTTGCAGCGGCCCTGCGGCACGTAGCCAAAGCCCTGCGACAAGAAGGCGCGCGGCTTGCCGCCAGCCACGTCCTTGCCCTTCCAGGTGATAGAGCCGCCCTTGTGGGTGGTCATGCCATACAGCGTCTTCAGCAGCGTCGATTTGCCGGCGCCGTTGGGGCCCAGCAGCGCGACGAACTCGCCGTGGCGGATGGACAGGTTGACGTCGTGCAGGATGTCGAGGTGGCCATAGCCGGCGCGCAAATTGGAGATGACAAGTTCAGCCACCAAGATAGGCCTCCACAACTTGCGGGTTGCGCACGATGGCTTCGGGCGTGTCGTCGGCCAGCTTCTGGCCCTGGTGCAGCACGATCACGCGGTGGCTCAGGTTCATCAGCACGTCGGTGTTGTGCTCGATGACCAGAAAGGTGATGCCGTGGTCCTTGTTCGCCGATCGGATGCACTGGATCACCTTCTCGATCAGCACCGGGTTGATGCCGGCCAGCGGCTCGTCGAGCAGGATCAGTTCGGGCTCGGGCATCAGCATCGAGGCGAACTGCAGCAGCTTCTGCTGGCCGCCCGACATGTTGCCGGCCGGCAGGTGCGCCACGCGCTCCAGGCCCGAGATGGCGATGAGTTCCTGCGCCCGCTCGCGCAGCGCCTT
>JANOBL010000852.1:0-1691 GCA_031411635.1 Betaproteobacteria bacterium | reverse complement strand
CTGCAAAAAGGCCAGGTGGTGCTGCAGGGCGCGGCGGATGCGGTGGCGGCTGACCCGGCGCTGGCGGGCTATCTGGGGGTTTGAGGGCCAGGTTGGCGTGGCCTGATCTGCCGTGTCGGTGCGTCGTCCGGTAAATCCCGGCACCGATTCCAGTTCAACGGGGGTACCTCAGGACTTGAAGATCGCTTCGAGGTCGACCTCGGCGGTACTGGTGTCGAGCTTGAGGCTGCTCTCGATGTGGGCCAGGTGCTGCAGCATCAGCTTCTCGGCACGCGCCGTGTCGCGCCGCGCGATCGCCTCAATGATGTCCTGGTGCTCGTCGGCAAGGCAACTGGTGGCCGTCGGCGCGTCGTAGAGCGAAATGATCAGGCAGGTCAGCATCGACAGCTCACGCATGCTGCGCGCCAGCGCCGAGTTGCCGGCCTGCTCGGCCAGCAGCGTGTGGAACTCGCCCGACAGGCGGACGATGGCGCGCTTGTCGTCGCGGCGGCGGGCATCGAGTTCCAGCTCGTGGTGCTGGCGCAGGCGCGCCACGCGCTCGGGCGTGAGGGTGTCGATCAAGCGGCGCAACAGCGCGGGCTCGATCAGCCGGCGCGCCTCGAACACGTCGTGGGCCTGGTGCGGGGTCGGCTTGGCGACATAGGCCCCGCGCTGCGGATAAAGCTCGACGATCTGCTCGTGCGACATGCGTGCCAGCACCTCGCGCACACGCGCCCGGCTGACACCGAAGATGTCGGCCAGCCGCTCTTCCACCAGCTTGGTGCCCGGCGGCAGGCGGTGTTCGAGGATGGCGACGTAGATCCGCTCGTAGATGTCGTCGTTGGTGTTTTCGCGTTCCAGGCGGGCCTGGGACGCCACCTTGCGTGCGCTGGAAGCCATGGCAGGGGATGCGGGGGATGCAGAGGATGGGCGGGGACCGTCACGCGGGCCTGGCCGGCCGGTGGTGGCATCGGTTGCCGGTCCGCCAACCGAACCGTCAGTCGCCAGGATTTTATCCAGCAGGTGTTTGTCCACCGGCGCCGGGCCACGCATCAGCGCCACGAGAACAAGCGGCCCCAGCCCTGGATCACGGCGGGGTCGGCACCGGCCGCACGCAGCATGCCCCACACCGTGGTGCTGACGGTATCCAGCAGCGCAAGGTCTGTGCTGGCCTCGACCGCAGCGGCCAGCGGCGCGGCGCGCAGGTTGGTGCAATAAGTGGCAAAGGCCTGCGGCCGGCTGGCCGCCACCTCGTGCATCAGCGCTTCCAGACGCGCCGGTTCGACCAGCGCGAAGTCGTGGTTGACGCTGATGCCCAGGTGCCGCTCGGCCACCACCTCGATGCCGATGGCGCGGTAGTTGTCGATGATGCGCTGCTGCACATCAGCGGTGTAGGGCGTGACCAAGGCCAGCCGCTGGATGCCCTGCAGCGCCAGCAGCTCATTGAGCGCCAGCACGGCCGTGGTGGCGCGGATGCCGGTGCGCTCGCGGATGCGCTCGACCAGGCGCAGGTCGGTGTCGAAGCCCAGCCATCCGGCGGCGGTGCCGCTCCAGCCAATCACGTCGACCTGGGCATCGGCCAGCAAGTCGGCTGCGGCCAGGATCTTGCTGTCGTCGAACTGGCCCAGGGCCTGCGCCGACAACGCGATCTCGGTGACCTTGAAGCGCGAGAAGTGGGCGCTGCAACCCGGCAACGCAGCAGCCAGCGCGCT
>JANOBL010000851.1:0-1727 GCA_031411635.1 Betaproteobacteria bacterium | reverse complement strand
CCCCGGCCGACGGCCACACCTTGCTGCTGACGGATGTGCGCGCGCTGGCCATCAGCCCGGCGGTGTACACCAAGCTGACATTCGATCCGTCCAAGCACATGCAGGCGGTGGCGATGCTGGCCTACTCGCCGCATTTGCTGGTGGTGCACCCGGACGTGCCGGCCAACACCTTGCCCGAGTTGGTGGCGCTCTCCAAGACCAAGCCGCTGTCGTTTGCCGTCACCGCACTCGGCAGCGCGCCGCACCTGGCCGGCGTGATGCTGCAAGAGCGCACCCAGGCCAAGTGGGAATACGTGCCGTACAAGGGTGGCTCGCAAGCGATCAACGACACGATTGCCGGCCAGACCCAGGTGCTGGTCAACGGCATGCTGGCCACCTTGCCGTTTGTGCAGGCCAAGCGGCTGAAGATCCTGGCCGTGTCCAAGCCTACGCGGGTGGCGCTGCTGCCCAACGTGCCCACCATCGCCGAGACACTGCCGGGGTTTGAATCCGGTACCTGGCAAGGTGTGATGGCGCCCAAAGGCTTGCCGCCGGCGGTGCTGGCCCGCATCTCGGCCGAGCTGCTGCGTGTGATCCGCCTGCCGGCGGTGCGTGAGCAACTCGTGGCCCAAGGCGCCGAGGTGTCGACGATGGCGCCGGCCGATTTCAGCCGCTGGTTTGATGTCGAGCGCAAAAACTGGGCGGCCGTGGTGGCCAGGGCCGGCGTCAAGCTCGATTGATGGCCAGCCCGTCCCAAAACACCTGAACAGGAATCCATGATGTCCAGCAAGCCCTCCCCGTCTGACGACCGCATCGTCTGGGTGCGCGTCTCGTCGTGTTATCTGCCACTCGCCAACCCGATCAGTGATGCCAAGGTGCTGACCGGCCGGCAAAAACCGATGACCGAGATCGCGATGCTGTTTGCCGAAGTCCAGACCAACAGCGGCCACGCTGGCCTGGGTTTCAGCTATGCCAAGCGCGCAGGTGGGCCGGGCCAGTTTGCGCATGCCCAGGAGATTGCCCCGGCGCTGCTGGGCGAAGACCCCAGCGACATCGCCAAGCTCTGGAACAAGCTGTGCTGGGCCGGCGCATCGGTGGGCCGCAGTGGTTTGGCCACCCAGGCCATCGGTGCGTTTGATGTGGCGCTGTACGACTTGAAAGCCAGGCGTGCCGGCCTGTCGCTGGCCAAGCTGCTGGGGGCCTACCGCGATTCGGTGAAGTGCTACAACACCTCGGGCGGGTTTTTGCACACGCCGATCGAGCAGCTCAAAGTCAACGCCGCCGCGTCGGTGGCGCGTGGCATCGGCGGCATCAAGTTGAAGGTGGGCCAGCCCAACCACAAGCTGGACATCCAGCGGGTGGAGGCAGTGCGCAAGCACCTGGGTGATGAGGTGCCGATCATGGTGGATGCCAACCAGCAGTGGGACCGGACCACTGCACAACGTTTGTGCCGCATCTTCGAGCCCTTCAACCTGGTCTGGATCGAGGAGCCGCTGGACGCCTACGACCACGAAGGCCATGCCGCGCTGGCAGCCCAGTTCGACACGCCGATTGCCACCGGCGAGATGCTGACCAGCGCCGCCGAGCACGGCGAGCTGATCCGCCACCGCGCAGCCGATTACCTGATGCCCGATGCCCCACGCGTGGGGGGCATCACGCCGTTTTTGAAGATCGCCGCCCAGGCCGAGCAGGCCGGCTTGATGCTGGGCCCGCACTTTGCGATGGAGCTGCATGTGCACCTGGGCGCG
>JANOBL010000850.1:0-3622 GCA_031411635.1 Betaproteobacteria bacterium | reverse complement strand
TCAGGTTGTTGGCAGCGTGAAGCGCCAGGCCTGCACCCAGCGCATTGTCATTGGCGAGGATGCGGAACGTGGTCTTGAAGCCCTGGGTGGTCAGCGATGGCAGGGTGGCGGACGGCGTGACATGCGGAATGCCGCAACTGTTGTAGATCTTCGAGGCTGGTACGGTGGTGCCCGAGTTCAGGTGGCCCACCACGGCGCTGACCTTGGTGTCGCACAGTTTCTGCGCGGCCGCCGTGCCCTGCTTGGGGTCGGCTGCATCGTCTTCGGCCACCAGTTCGAACTTGACCTTCTTGCCACCGATCGTCACGCCCTTGGCATTCAGATCCTCGATCGCCATGCGGGCGCCGTTTTCATTGTCCTTGCCGTAGTGCGCCTGGGCACCCGACACCGGGCCGACATGGCCGATCTTGACCACCATATCTTGCGCCGTGGCGGTGCTGGCTATCACCGACAGTGCGGCGACAGCGGCACCCGCGATCAGGTTGAGCTTGACTTGCATGCAATTACCTCCGGATGGAAATGTTGAAACCGACATCGTTCTGTTGGGGGGTTCCCGACGGGCGAGACGATACACCTGTTGCCCTGTCAATCCCGAGGGCGAATGCTCGGGGCTTGCCCTAGCTGAAACTGGCGAATCCGGGGTCAACCAGCAAGGGCCGTGCCGCGTTGCCGCGCGCGCCGTCCGGCCTCAAGCCTGGCTGCGGTTGACCGGTGTCAGCCCGGCCGCCAGGTACTGGCGCCAGCGCTGGCGGCCGGCCTGCAGCTCGTCGGGCGTATCGGCCACGATCTCGATCAACCGGGCACACGCGGCATGGCCGGGCACCCAATCCGGCCCCAGGTTGACCAGGACATCGCAGCGGCCGGCGTCATTCACCACGTCATCCACAACATCAACCAGCCAGATCGGTGTGCGGGCCAGGCGCGGTGCAATCACTTCGCCGGCGCGCAGCCGGGCATGGGGCACAAACTCGCCCACCTCAAAGGTCCACAGCAATGCATCCAGCCGCGACAACTGCGCCGGATCGCCGGTCACCACCACCCGGTTGCCAGCGCGCCAGGCCTTGCGCAACAAGCGGCAGGTGTAGCCCAGCTTGTCGGCCACGCCGGTGTGAAACTCCGGCACCGTCATGCGGGCTTGTGGCTGCGCTGGCTCACTGGGCTTGCGGCTGCGTTTGTGACTGCGCTTGTGACTGCGTTTGTGATAGTACCCAGTGCGTCAACAAGCCCACCGGCCGGCCGGTGGCGCCTTTGGCGGTGCCCGACTTCCAGGCTGTGCCAGCGATGTCCAGATGGGCCCAGCGCAGCTTGGTGGCAAAACGCTTCAAAAAAGCAGCGGCGGTGATTGCCCCACCGGCGCGGCCGGCGATATTGGCCACATCGGCAAAGTTGCTCTTCAAGCCCTCGTCGTACTCGTCGTCGATCGGCAAACGCCAGCAGGTGTCCAGCGCCGCCTCACCGGCCGCGCTGAGTTCGGCGGCCAGGCCATCGTCGGTGGAAAACAAGCCCGAGCGCACGCCGCCCAAGGCCACCACACAAGCCCCGGTCAAGGTGGCGATGTCCACCACCGCCGCCGGCTTGAAGCGCTCTACATAGGTCAGCGCATCACACAGGATCAAGCGGCCCTCGGCATCGGTGTTCAGCACCTCGATGGTCTGGCCCGACAGGCTGGTGACCACATCACCCGGCTTCAGCGCCCGGCCGCTGGGCATGTTCTCGCAGCTTGCGATCACACCGATCAGGTTCAGCCTGGGCTTGAGTTGGGCCACCGCCCGCAGCGTGCCCACCACGCTGGCGGCGCCACCCATGTCGAACTTCATCTCGTCCATCTCGGCACCGGGTTTCAGCGAAATGCCACCCGAGTCAAAGGTGATGCCCTTGCCCACCAGCACCAGCGGCTTTTGCGTCTTGGCCGCGCCCTGGTAGTGCATCACGATGAAGCGCGGGGCTTCGTCCGAGCCCTGGGCCACCGACAAAAAGCTGCCCATGCCCAGCGCCTCGATCTGCTTGCGATCCATCACCTCGATCTTCAGGCCGTTGCTGCGCGCCATCTTGCGCGCCTCGTTGGCCAGCATCGTCGGGGTGCAGTGGTTGCCGGGGCGATTGGCCAGCTCTCGCGCCAGTGCCACGCCTTCGGCGATCGCCGCACCACGCGCCAGGCCGGCATCGGCCGCCGCGGCCTGCGCCTTGCTGGTCACCAGCACGCTCAGTTTGGCCAATAGCGGTGACGCTGCAGCGCTGGGTTTGGTGCTGCGGTACAGGTACACCAATTCGCTGGCGGCGGACGCCAAGGCCTCGGCCTGGGCCCCATCCACCGACTCAACACCGGCGATCAACACCGCCAGGTGCTTGACCCCCAGCGACTTGACCAAGCCCAGCCCGGCCGCTGCCGCCGCCTTGATCGCTTTGGCACTGCCGTCGCGCGCCACCGCCACCGCCAGGCGCGGCGCCTTGACACCTGCCACTTGCCGCAGATAAGCCGATTTGCCGGGCTTCAAGCTCAGGTCGCCCTGGGCCACCGCGTCGGTCACCGCAGCGGCCAGCGCCTCATCCAGGCCAGCAGGGATTGAATCACCCACCAGCACCAGCAGCAGGGCATCGGCGCTCAGGCGGCAAGCAGCCCCTGGCGCAATCACTTGGGTTCGGAAGTCCATAATTGCCCGCTTTTGATAACTGCCCCCAAGGCCGCCGCTATGCGGCGACCGTCCCCCCGAGGGGGAACAAGTCAACTTGGGGCGGCCCGGCGTTGACTTACAAGCAAACGATGTTATTCGATACCACTGTGCGCCGAGAGCTGGCCCGGAGTTTTGGCGCCACGCTGGTGGTGATCCTGACCATCGTCATCACGATGATGCTGATCCGCACCTTGGGCATGGCCGCCGGTGGCGAGGTGGCACCCGAGGACGTGGTGCTGCTGCTGGGCTACACGGCACTGGGCTACCTGCCGATGATGCTGGGCCTGAGCCTGTTTGTCGCGGTGGTGGTGTCGCTGGGCCGCATGTACCGCGACAGCGAGATGGCGATCTGGTTTGCCAGCGGCTTGAGCCTGGGCCGCTTTGTGCGGCCGGTGCTGGGCATGGCCTGGCCAGTGTTGTTGGTGGTGGCCGGCTTGCTGCTGTTTGTCTGGCCCTGGGGCAACCGCAGCAGTGTCGAGTTGCGCGCCCGCTACGAGCAACGCACCGATTTGTCACGTGTGGCGCCGGGTGTGTTCCAGACTTCGCGCGACGGCAGCCAGGTGTTTTTTGTCGACCGTGCCAGCCAGGAGGGCGTGGAAGGCCACCATGTGTTTGTGCTGACGCGCAAGCCGCCGATCGAATCGGTGGTGTCGGCGCGCAGTGGCCGGCTGGTCAACGAAGGCGGCGACCGGGTGCTGCGGCTGGAGCATGGTCAGCGCAACGAGATCAACAGCGCCACCGGTGCACGCACCTTGGCCAGCTTTGAGTCCTACCGGGTGCTGGTGGGCGAGAGCGCGGTGCAAAAGGCCCAGGAGGCGCCGCCCAAGACCATGGCAACCTGGGCGCTGATGCAGCAGGCCGGCCCGCGCCACCAGGCCGAGCTGGCCTGGCGCCTGGGCATGCTGCTGACCGCCGCCAATCTGCTGCTGCTGGGCATCGGCCTGTCGGCC
>JANOBL010000849.1:0-2830 GCA_031411635.1 Betaproteobacteria bacterium | reverse complement strand
CATCCCGCTGGCCGACAGCCAGCACGGTTTTTTGATCATCGCCTTGATCGTGCTGACCTTCACCGTGGTGGCCGGCTGGCTGGCGTTTCGACGGCGCGATTGAGCCGGGCCGGGGTTTCACGCGGCTGACACACTGGCTTCACGGCCAGGTCATGCTGGGGCGAGACGATCGCCGCATGGACCCAATCGCCCACCACGCCGCGTTCAGACCTGTGCGCAATGAAGCTGCTGGCATGGCAGCGCCTGCGCGCCGGCCATCCAGCGCCAGCAACGAAACCGACACCCTGCGCCTGGCCACAAGCTGGGCCGTGCATGCCGATGAAGTGCGCGAGGCCCAGCGCCTGCGCTACCGCGTGTTTGCCGAAGAAATGGGCGCAAAACTGTGCGCGACACCTGGCACGCCGCCGGGCCTGGATGCGGACGCCTTTGACGTGCATTGCGAGCACCTGCTGGTGCGCACTGCCGCCACCGACCATGCCCCCGCCCGGGTGGTGGGCACCTACCGGGTGCTGACGCCAATGGCGGCACGCCAGGCCGGTGGCCTGTACAGCGACAGCGAGTTTGACCTGCGCCGGCTGGCCCCGCTGCGCCCGCGCATTGCCGAGCTGGGCCGCTCGTGCACCGATCCGGCCTTTCGCACCGGTGGGGTCATCCTGATGCTGTGGGCGGCGCTGGCCGACTTCATGCTGCGCAACAACCTGGACATCACCGTTGGTTGCGCCAGTGTGCCCATGCATGACGGTGGCCATACCGCCGCCAGCCTGTGGCAGCAACTGCGCCAGACCCATCTGGCGCCGCCCGAGTTTGCGGCTTTCCCGCGCCTGCCGCTGCCGGTAGACAGCCTGCAAAGCGACCTGGCGGTGGAACCACCCGCACTGATCAAGGGTTATCTGAAGTGCGGCGGCAAGGTGCTGGGCCCGCCGGCCTGGGATCCGGACTTTTGCACCGCCGATCTGCCGATGATGATGAATCTGGCCGACCTGCCGGCCGCCTACCGCCGACGCTTCATCCGCGCCTGAGCCGATCACGCAGCGCATGCACCGCATCGGCCACGCGCGACCGGCACAGCGCCATGCCTTCGACCAGGCCGTAGAGCAAGGCCGCAGCCAGCAGCGCCGGCCCGATGCGGGGTGTGGGCCAGCGCGGTGTGGGCAGGGGCGTGGTCTGGTGCGTGCGCATCGCGCCAGTCTGCGCAGCGTCGATGTCAGTTTGATGGCGGCTACCAGCAAGGGGGTGGCCTCTGGCGGCGCCTGAACCCGCAGGCCACAGCAACCAGGCGGGCGCACTGGCTGAAACCCGGCAGATCGAGCGCCTGGCCGAAGAGGCCGGCGCGCTGTTGACCTGCCGCACCGTCTGCAGCGTGAGCACTGGCGGCGCGGCCCATCCGGTGTATGCCTTGTCGCTGGGCAACCCGGACCACAACAGCGCCGCGGTCGGGTTTTTTGGGGGTGTGCACGGGCTGGAGCACATCGGTGCCCAGGTGGTGCTGGCAGGCTTGCGCAGCATCGTCGCCCGGCTGCGCTGGGACAGCACCCTGCACCGGCTGCTGGAGCATCTGCACCTGGTGTTCATGCCCTTGGTCAATCCCGGCGGCATGGCACGCGGCACCCGCGCCAACCCGGCAGGCGTGGACCTGATGCGCAACGCGCCGCTCGACTGCGAATCGGGCGCAGCACTGCTGCTGGGTGGGCAACGGCTCAGCGCCGGCCTGCCCTGGTACCGCGGCATCGCAGGCGCGCCGATGCAGCCCGAGGCACAGGCCCTGTGCAACGTCGTCCAGCAACACCTGCTGGGCCATTGTTTTGCCATCGCCGTCGATTGCCATTCAGGCTTTGGCCTGTCGGACCGGCTGTGGTTTCCGCATGCCCATACCGCCCGGCCGATCGAGCACCTGCCCGAGCTGCATGCCTTCGGCCAGTTGCTGGACCAGTCGCTGCTGCACCACCGCTATCTCCTTGAGCCGCAAAGCCGGCAGTACCTGACCCATGGCGACCTCTGGGACCATCTCTACCTGATCGCGGCCCGGCTGCCCGGGCAGGTGTTCTTGCCGCTGACTTTGGAGATGGGCTCGTGGTTGTGGGTCAAGAAAAACCCGCGTCAGGTGTTCTCGCGGCTGGGCATCTTCAACCCCTTGATCGAGCATCGGCAGCAGCGCGTGCTGCGCCGGCACCTGGGGCTGCTGGACTTTGTGATGCGCGCCGCCATCAGCCACAGCCATTGGCGTCCACAGAGTCAAGATCGGGCAGCGTTACGCGCGCTGGCGCTGCAACGCTGGTATGCACCCAGGCCATGACGCACTGGGTCTTGCTGCGGGGTTTGACGCGCGAAGCTGCGCACTGGGGCGGCTTTGCGGCGCAGCTTGCCGCTGGCTTGCCGGGGGCGCGTATCGTCAGCATTGATCTGCCCGGCGAGGGTGCGCTGCACCAGCAACGCTGCCCCCTGCAAGTGGAGGCGATGGTCGAGGCCTGCCGCTTGCAATTGCGCGCTGCCGGCGTGGCGCCACCGTGGCATCTGCTGGGCTTGTCGCTGGGTGGCATGGTGGCCACCGCCTGGGCGGTGGCTTACCCGGCCGAGCTGGCCGCCTGTGTGCTGGTCAATACCAGCCTGCGGCGGTTCAATCCACCCCGGCGGCGCCTGCGCATCGCGCTGCTGCCCCGTTTGATCCAGGTGTTGCTGGCGCGGGATGTGCTGCAGGCCGAGACCAGCGTGCTGCAGTTGACCAGCGCGCAGCCCGAGCGGCATCACGATGTGCTGGCGGCGTGGTGTGCGATCCGGCGCGCGCGGCCGGTGACCCGCGCCAACGCGCTGCGCCAACTGTGGGCCGCCGCAC